>CAZDMM010000043.1:0-19609 GCA_964505845.1 uncultured Caldilineaceae bacterium | reverse complement strand
CATAAATTCATGTTTTTCTGTCAAAATTTATCATCATTTCTGCGGAGTTTTTAGATGGGTAATATAAGATTTTACACCGGGATAAGCTTCCCGGAGGCTGAATTCGAGAGATAGCCTCTGGACTTACAGCCGATTTTGTTCATAGCCAAGCCTGCGGGAAGTTTTTTGGACAGGCTGTAAGGATTTTAAACCGGGATAGCTTTGAGCGGGCGGGTTTCCAGCCGGTCGGAGGTTCTGGGCAGCCACAAGGTAAAGACGGAGCCTTTGCCCAATTCGCTGGTTACGGTAATTTGACCGCCATGCGCCTGGGCAATCCATTGGGCAATAGACAACCCCAGGCCAACCCCCTTTTGGTCATTATTTTCCCCCCGATAAAAGCGTTCAAAGATATGCGGCAGGGCCGTAGGGGTAATCCCCCGGCCGGTATCGGCGACGGTAATGCGCACCCATTCCGGCTCCCGGTACAGAGACAGGGTGACAAAGCCGCCGTTGGGCGTATGTTTGATGGCGTTGGTGACCAGATTGAGCAGCAACTGCTTCAGCCGGTCGGCGTCGCCTTGAACCACCGCCTGATCTTCGTGCCCCAATTGGAGATTCACGCCATTAGCTGTAACTCGCGCCTGGCGGAAGACCTCGAGAATAATGGTGTCTAGCTCAACCGGCTGCATGCGCAGGGTCAGGCCGGCGTCGGCTTGAGAGAGCAGCAGTAAATCGGCTACAATCCGGGACATGCGGTCCAGTTCGCCGTCAATGATGGAGAGGGCTTCATTCAATTCGTTGGGGTCGTTGGCTGCCCCGGTGCGGAGCAGGTCTACGTTGCCCCGGATGATGGTAAGCGGGGTGCGCAGTTCGTGCGAGACATCGGCGCTAAGACGCACCTGCGCCTGAAAGAAGTTGTCAAGCCGCTCCAGCATGCCGTTGATGGTTACGGTCAGGCGATCAATTTCATCGTTGGTGTTTGAGGTGGGCAGCCGCTCTTTAAGGTCTTGGGCGCTGACGATGCGGGTAGCAGCGGCGTTGATTTTTTCGATGGGGCGCAGGGTGGTCCGGGAGAGAAAAGCCCCCACCAGCCCGGCAAACAAGAGGGCGGCGATAGTGCCCCCGCTCAAAAGCAAAAATACCTGGCGTAAGGTGGTTTCAATTTCGGTGAGCGATTGTCCCACTTGAACGGCGCCGATCACTCGCGGGCCTAGCGTAATCGGGGCGCTGTAAATTCTAATAGGGGTTTTGTCTATGATGATGGTTTTAAATTTAGCATGACCTTCCAGATTGGCCTTTAAGATTTCAGAATCCGGCGGAAAGCGCTGCCGGCCCAGGTTGTCGGTGGCAGTAACCAGGCTGCCATCAACGCGAATGACCTGGATAAACACGGCCGGCGAGGAGAAAACATTTAGCTCGGGCACCTCGACCCCCAAAACATCACCGCTGCGGCGGATGACCGCCTGGGCGGCAATGCCCGCGCCCACCTGCTGGGCGCGATCTTGCAAAGCCTGGTCAACCTGGGTGTACAGGGAAAAATTGAGCACCCAGTAGAGCAAAATGCTGAACACAATTAAAATTGCGCCCAGCAAAAAAGTGTACCATAGGGTTAAACGGATGCGAATAGGCATCATCAGCCTTCGCGCAGAGCATATCCGACGCCGCGGATGGTATGCAGCAGGCGCTGCTCGCCTTCGGCCTCCAATTTGGAGCGCAGGTAACGAATATACACCTCAATAATGTTCGACTCGCCGCCAAAATCATAACCCCAGATGCGGTCATAAATCTGATCTCGGGTTAAGACTTGATTGGGGTGACGCATAAAGAGTTCCAGCAATTCGTACTCTTTGGCCGTCAACTCAATGTTGCGGCTGCCGCGCTGCGCCATGCGGGTAGTGGGGCTGAGGGTGAGATCGGCAAAGGTCAGCGGGGCATCCGACTCGATGGGGGCGCGGCGGCGGCGCAGAGCGCGTATCCGGGCCATCAATTCCTCAAAGGCAAAGGGCTTGATCAGGTAATCGTCGGCCCCGGCCTCTAAGCCGGCCACGCGGTCGGGAATGGCATCTTTGGCGGTGAGCATCAACACCGGCGTTTGCAGCTCTGCTTCTCGGATCCGGCGGCAAACTTTCAGGCCGTCCATGCCGGGCAGCATAATATCCAGGATAATCAAATCGGGCAGCTCGCTAAAGGCCATTTCCAGCCCGGTCTCACCGTCGGCCGCCTGAATTACGTTATAGCCTTCGCGCCGCAGACCGCGGCTGATAAAACCTGCAATCTGAGGTTCGTCTTCAATTAGGAGTATTTTGTCATTCATGACGGCCTTTATCCGGTTGGTTAGGTTTTATTTAGGGGCAGAAATCCAGTTTTTATTGTTAAATAGACCCGGTAGATCACAGCTTCAAGCTCAGAAGGGTCTGCCTATAGGGGCCTTCGGCTCAGACCCCCGGACGCCGGTGGCAGACCGGCTTGGAGCGAACAAATTGTGATCTACTGAGACCACCAAAACCCGGGTGTCTAAAAAGTGCAAACATCATAGCTTCTATATTATAGCAGAGAAATGGCTCTCACTTCAAGCAGGGTCAATGTCTGTTTCAATTTCTTCTAATTGGCCCATCGTAACGGCAAAGCGTTTGGCGCGGCGGCGAAAGTCTGGATCGTAATCTTCCCAGTCGGTGGTGGTTAACAGGGCCTGGCCGGCCTGGTCAACAATGTGGATAATCTGCTGGCGGCGTTCGGCATCCAGTTCGCTCATGACGTCGTCTAAAAGGAGCACTGGGGTTTCGCCGGTGCTTTGCTGCATCAGCACAATTTCGGCCAGTTTGGTGCTTAAGGCTGCGGTACGCTGCTGGCCCCGCGAGCCGTACAAGGTCATATCAATCCCGTCTACCAAAAAGTGCATGTCATCCCGGTGAGGGCCAAACAGGGTGACGCCTCGATCAATCTCCTGGCGGCGGGCTTGCTGCAAATAGGCTAGAAAAGTGGCCCGGACCTCTTTAACGGGCGGGGCAATGGTATTGTAGGGGGCCAGCTCTTCTAAAAGGAGCGGTAATTGATAATTGGGTTTGGGGCGCTGATAGATATCAAAGCTGGGGGCGTAATATAAGCGCAGCCCCTCTTTGCCCCCGCTAACGTCCCGGTGTCGCTGCCGGGCCACCGTGTCTAACTCTAGCACGGCGTTGTGGCGGCGGGTGATCAGGATGGCCCCATCCTGGGCCAGTTGTTCATCCCAATAGAGCAGTTGGTCCGCATTTCCTTTGCGCTCGGCTAAATCTTTAAGCAGGGCATTGCGGTTGGTGAGCACTTTATTGTAACGGCTGAGGGCATTGCAATAATCTGGGTCAATCTGGCACAGGGTGGTATCCAGGTAGCGGCGGCGAATGGCCGGCGCGCCCGTGACCAACTCGATATCCTCCGGCAAAAACATGACGGTGATTAATTTGCCTATAACATCTAAGGCCCGTTTTTTAGCCCCATTCAGGCGGATGTCTTTGCGAATCCCTTCCCCTTCACGCACCAGGGTGAGGGCCAGTTGAAAGCTCTCGCGGCGGGTTTTGACGGCAGCTTCAACGCGGGCAAAGGGCATAGTTTCTTGTTTGAGGATGCGCCAGTTGATAAGCTGTTGGTCGGCGCGGGCATGCACACTGCGGGTGGTAGAAAGCAGGTAAATTGCTTCCAGGAAGTTGGTTTTGCCCTGGGCATTATCACCCCGCAAAAGAATGGGGCCGGGCGGCAGCTCTACCGTAAGGCGGCTATAATTTCGATAGTGGGTAAGGGAAAATTGGCTGATGTACACAAGGTCTCCATTATAGCACATTCGGGGGCGGTTATAAAAAGCCAGAACAGATTTTTCTACCTGGCCTCAGAATCAGCAGAGCCTTCCAGTATGGAAGGCTCTGTTTAATGGTATACCACTATGAAGTTGTGAAAAGCACCCTTAAGCGCGAGGCTTGTTTTGGCTTAAATTTTTGTAGGTTATAGGTTCTGCGTTGAACCTGTAGGCAACCCTACCTTATTTATCCGTTTAACCCCGTCAGCTTACATTTTTACTATACTATGCAGCCAGTACTTTTGGATAGTGAAAGATGTCACTATTGTAGAGTGACAAATGTCATCTGGCCTTGCTAAGCCGGGTGAGTTGGGCCAGACGTTGCCGGGCCTGAGCGCGGCTAACGGTCAGGGCATGTAATCCGCCAAAGCCTTCAATAACAAATGAAGCGGAGACTGTACCGTAATAGGCCGCTTGCAGCGCGTCGCCGGTTTGCAGATAACCTACGGCAAAGCCGCCGCAGAAAGAGTCGCCGGCGCCGGTTAAATCATCCACCTGGGCCGGATAGGGCGGAACCTGGTAGAACAAATCGCGGGTGCGCTCATAAACAGCGGCGCCATGGTCGCCCTGTTTGATGACGACAATTTTAGGGCCGCGGCGAGCCAGCTCCCGGCACAGAATTTCAACATCAAAGCCGGGCATAAGGCTCTCGGCTTCAGCCTCACTGGGCATAAAGGCGTCGGCGCGGCTGAGGAGTTTGAGCAAATCAGGATCATCCAGGCTGCCGCCGCCGGGGAAGGGCAGGATGTCAATGGAGAGAAATATATCGGGCTTGTGACGGAGATAATCTACCCAGGTCAGCAACGTTTCCAGACGCATGGGGGAGAGATGGATTGAGGCGGCGTTCCACAGGTGGGCGGGTAATTCTTGGGGTAAGGGAGAATTGCGCAGATGCACCTGGCGGGCGGCTTCGCTGTAGGCGGCCGCTTCTTGAGCGGTGAGGGGGCGGCTGCTGTAGGGGCTGGGCGTTAACAGGACAACTTCGGTATTGCGAGAAAAATAACGGCGGTAACCGCTTTGTTCATACACCGTCCAGGCTCGCAGCGTTTCTTCATCTTTATGAATCAAGCCGGAGGCGTCAACGGCGCTGCGGCGTAAGGTTTCGGTGTAATGGGGCGGCCAATCGTACCCCACCACCGCCACAATCCCCACCTGGTTTGACCAGATGTTGGCTCCTACCGCGGCGTAAAGAGCATTGCCGCCGGGGTTGGCCATGCTGGTGCGGCCATCGGCATAGACGGTATCATTTAAGGCTAATGAGCCGATACAAAGGTGCTTGGGCGCCAATTTTACCTCTTACGCAGGGAGAATAACATAAGCTGTGCAGGCTGTCAATGGTTTAGGCTTGACTTGAAGTAACTCGACAAGTGAAATTGCTGCTTTTGCCTGCCTTTCTCAGCTAGATTATAATAAAAGGGACATAATCGTTGGTAATCCTCGTTTTCACTGCCGGTAAGCTTATGTAGGGCAAACTCACATTGACCCTGTTGCAAGGTAGCAATTTGGCAAAAGGAGGTGAAGCCTGACTCTAAGTATTTTTCCCCACTCGCTACGTGGCGATGTGATCAACATTTCCAGAAAGAAGTCTGTATAAATCTGTATCGTACCACCAAGGATGAAATTAGTAATTGGTGATGAGTCATTACCAATTGCCAATCTCTATTTTCCACAGGAGGAGAAAAATGATAAAACGTTTATTGGGATTAATCACCCTGTTAATGGTTTTGACGATGGTGGCTGCCTGTGGCGGCGCGGCTACACCGGCCCCTGAGGCCACCAAGGCCGAGCCAACCAAGGCGCCGGCTACCGAAGAAGCCAAGGCCGAGCCGACCAAGGCGCCGGCCACCGAAGAAGCCAAGGCCACCGAAGCGCCGGCGGCCACCGAAGAGGCAGCCGCTGCCGGTGGCGGCAAGAAATTTGGGCAAATTACCGATACCGGCGGGATTGACGACAAGGGCTTCAACCAGATAGCCTGGGAAGGGATGTTAAAAGCTCAGAAAGAACTTGGGGTTGAGGTTAAGTTCCTGGAGAGCAAGCAGCAAACCGATTACGAGAAGAACATCAACGAATTCATCAAGCAGGGTTACAACGGCATCGTGACAGTCGGCTTTTTGCTGGGCGACGCCACCAAGGCCATGGCCGAAGCTAACCCTGATGTGCCTTTTGCCATTGTAGACTTTGCTTATGACCCGCCAGTGCCCAATATTCAGGGGTTACTGTTTGCGGTAGACCAGCCGAGTTTTGTGGCGGGGTATCTGGCGGCGGGGATGAGCCAGACGGGGAAAGTGTGTACCTTTGGGGGCATCAAGATACCGCCGGTGGTGCAGTTTATGGTGGCGTATGAGAAAGGGGTAGCACACTACAACGAGGTACACGGGACCAAGGTTGAGACGCTGGGATGGAAGACGGACCCGGCGGCGGAAGGCGGCGGGGACGGGGTATTTGCGGGCAACTTCACCAGCACGGATGATGGGCGGCGGATAGCGGAGAACTTTTTTGACGAGGGCTGCGACATCATCTTTCCGGTGGCGGGGCCGGTAGGGATCGGGTCGGCGGCGGCGACGGCTGACCGGGGCTTTACGATGATCGGGGTAGACACGGATTATGCCCAACGATTTCCAGAGAACAAAGGCATCTACCTGACCAGCGTATTAAAGAACATAGATGTGGCGGTATTTGAAGCGGTCAAGGCGATGAGCGATGGCAGCTTCAAAGGCGGCACCAATTATCTTGGCACGTTTGAGAATGGCGGGGTAGGGATAGCGCCGTACTATGATTATGACAGCAAAGTGCCGGATGAGTTAAAGAAAGAGGTTGAACAACTCCAGGCCGACATTGCCTCCGGCAAACAATCTACCGGCTGGCCGGTAGAAGCGGCCCCGGCGGCCGAAGCCAAACCGGCCGAGGGTGGCGGCAAGAAATTTGGGCAAATTACCGATACCGGCGGGATTGACGACAAGGGCTTCAACCAGATAGCCTGGGAAGGGATGTTAAAAGCTCAGAAAGAACTTGGGGTTGAGGTTAAGTTCCTGGAGAGCAAGCAGCAAACCGATTACGAGAAGAACATCAACGAATTCATCAAGCAGGGTTACAACGGCATCGTGACAGTCGGCTTTTTGCTGGGCGACGCCACCAAGGCCATGGCCGAAGCTAACCCTGATGTGCCTTTTGCCATTGTAGACTTTGCTTATGACCCGCCAGTGCCCAATATTCAGGGGTTACTGTTTGCGGTAGACCAGCCGAGTTTTGTGGCGGGGTATCTGGCGGCGGGGATGAGCCAGACGGGGAAAGTGTGTACCTTTGGGGGCATCAAGATACCGCCGGTGGTGCAGTTTATGGTGGCGTATGAGAAAGGGGTAGCACACTACAACGAGGTACACGGGACCAAGGTTGAGACGCTGGGATGGAAGACGGACCCGGCGGCGGAAGGCGGCGGGGACGGGGTATTTGCGGGCAACTTCACCAGCACGGATGATGGGCGGCGGATAGCGGAGAACTTTTTTGACGAGGGCTGCGACATCATCTTTCCGGTGGCGGGGCCGGTAGGGATCGGGTCGGCGGCGGCGACGGCTGACCGGGGCTTTACGATGATCGGGGTAGACACGGATTATGCCCAACGATTTCCAGAGAACAAAGGCATCTACCTGACCAGCGTATTAAAGAACATAGATGTGGCGGTATTTGAAGCGGTCAAGGCGATGAGCGATGGCAGCTTCAAAGGCGGCACCAATTATCTTGGCACGTTTGAGAATGGCGGGGTAGGGATAGCGCCGTACTATGATTATGACAGCAAAGTGCCGGATGAGTTAAAGAAAGAGGTTGAACAACTCCAGGCCGACATTGCCTCCGGCAAACAATCTACCGGCTGGCCGGTGGGTGCGGAAGCCAAACCTGCTGAAAGCGAAAGCAGCGCCGCCCCGGCTGCGCCGGCGGCCGGCGAACTCGGCAGCGCCGAGAAGCCGATCAACGTGCTCTTTGTGCCTTCGGTGGATGCCGGGGTGATTGTGAGCGGCGGCGACGTGATGGCCAAGGCCCTGAATGAGGCCACCGGCTTGAACTTCAAAGTGGATGTGCCGACCAGCTATGCGGCCACGGTTGAAGCCATGTGCGCCTCGCCGGAGGATACCATCGGCTTTATCCCGGCCCTGGGTTACGTGCTGGCTAACAATCGCTGTGGGGTTGAAGTGGGCGCGGCCGCTGTGCGCCGGGGTTTGAGCTGGTACGCGGCGCAATTCCTGGTGCCGCGCGACAGCAAGGCCAAAGACCTCAAAGATTTGGCCGGCAAAAAGTGGGCGGTGCCGGAGTTGGGATCTACCTCCGGTTATCTCTATCCCTCGGTGATGCTGCAGGAAGCAGGCGTGGAACCGGGTGAAGTGGTGGAGGCCGGCGGTCACCCGCAGGCGGTTTTGGCCGTTTACAACGGCGACGTGGACTTTGCCACCTCCTTCTTTAGCCCGCCCGGAACAGACCCGGAATGGAAATTTGGCGATAACCCGGAACCGTATAAACCAGAGGATGTGAAGCGCGACGCCGATGGCAACTGCTTTGCCGGTAAAGTGCAAGTGCTGGATGCTCGCTGCGCCGCTGCCGAGACTGCGCCTGATGTGTTCCAAAAAGTACGCATCTTGACCCTCAGCCAGCAGATTCCCAACGATACCATGAGCTTCTCGCCCGAATTTCCGGCTGAACTGCGCCAGGTGATCGTGGACGCGATGGTGAAATTTGCCGCCTCCGACGCCTGTAAAGAGTCCATCTGTAATCAAGACTTTTACGGCTGGTCGGGCCTGGAGCCGGTAGATGACTCCTTCTACGATCCGGTGCGGAGCTTGATCAAAACGTTGGGTTACACCGAAAAAGACGTTTTCAAATGAGATAAGCAAGTTGCTATGAAAAGCTGGAAGGTGGAAGTTTGGGTACTGTCTCTCTACCGCAGGTGTCTTCGAGCCTTCCAAACATCATTACGAGTCTTTAATTTTGAATTGGGCAGAGGGAGGCTATATCCCCTGCCCAATTTTTAGATATGATTGCCAGAAAAGTTTTTCCAACCATTTTGGGTCGGGATTAGGCGACACTTGCCGTGCCCATAGGGGGCCTTTGGCTCCGGGTTAGGGGATTTCCCCCTTTTATTTTCAATCTCCTAATCCCGGCGAAAATTTTTCCAGTGATATATCTGATGCGGAGTGAAGGTTGCTACAAGTCAACAATCTGGTTAAAGTATATGATAACAAAGTGCGGGCGCTGGACGGGGTCAGCTTTGAGGTATCGCCCGGCCAATTTTTGGCGGTGGTGGGCCTGAGCGGTTCCGGCAAGTCCACCCTGCTGCGCTGCATCAACCGCCTCATTGAGCCGACCTCCGGACAAATCCTGTGGAACAACGTGGATATTACCGCCGCCTCTCAGGACGAGATGCGCCGGATTCGGCGGCGCATCGGCATGATTTTTCAGCACTTCAATTTGGTGACACGCTCCTCGGTGCTGACCAATACCCTGGCCGGCCGGTTGGGCTACATCAATCCTTTTTGGAGCCTGCTCAACCGCTTTCCCAAAGAGGACATCCGCCTGGCCCTGGAAAAATTGGAGCGGGTGGGCATCAGCGATAAAGCCCATGTGCGGGCCGACGAGTTGAGCGGCGGCCAGCAGCAGCGGGTGGGTATTGCCCGGGCCCTCATGCAAAACCCGGAGATTCTGCTGGCCGATGAGCCGGTGGCCAGCCTGGACCCGGTGCTGGCCCACAGCATCATGCGGATTTTAAAGCAGCTTAACCAGGAAGACGGCATTACCGTGATTTGCAGCCTGCACTTTTTAGATTTGGTGCAGCGCTACGCCGACCGGGTCATTGCCCTGAATCAAGGCAAGCTGGTTTTTGAAGGCTTGCCCCATGAGATTGACGATCGCCGTTTCCGCGAGATTTATGGTAAGGATGCGGAGCGGATTGGTTGACCGCTAACAGCCGACCACCGACCGCACCATACTTTAGACCTGGCCTGTCCCAATTCTTGGGAGAAGATAAACCACACATTCAAGATAAGGGGCTTATGAAATGGAGAAAAACACAAAAATCCAGCTTTTAGAACAATATATCATCACCGATCCGAAAATTTGTCACGGCAAACCCACTTTTCGGGGTACACGGATTATGGTTTTCCAGGTACTAGAAATGGTTGCAACCGGAATGGCTTGGGAGGCTATCATTGAGCAATGCCATAACAGTATCACCAAAGAAGCTATCTCCGAAGCAGTATCTTTGGCCAGCAGAGTATTTGCTGAACATGCTCATGAATACGTGCTGGAACCAGTCGCTGCATGAACATTTTGGATGAGAACATCCTCAAGGATCAACGCGATTTGTTGCTAAAATGGGGGGTAAAAATACGTCAAATCGGCTACGAGGTGAGCCGCAAAGGGATACAAGATGAGGATATTGTTCCCTGGTTGCTTCAACTTCGCCGTCCCACATTTTTTACGCTGGACTCTGATTTTTATGAGCGGAGCCTATGTCATCGGGATTATTGTTTAGTATGCCTGGATGTCAGACAAGATGAGGCAGCCATTTTTGTACGGCGTCTACTGCATCATAAAGAATTTAATACTCAGGCAAAACGCATGGGTAAGGTTATTCGTCTTTCACCGATGGGGCTTTCAATATGGGAGATTCGTGGAGACAAGGAATATAATTTTGCTTGGTAAAGTGAGTAGGTTAGCTAATAGGTATAGATTTTGTGGGTAAAGGTGAAGCGGGATGTCAGAAGGGAGGAGAATAACAATGCCCAATAATAAGGCAAACTCTGGACGCTTTCTCAGAACGTTTCTGTTAGCCCTGGCCATTATCATCATCTTTGCTTATGGCTTTGAGGTGACCAAAATTAACCTGGAGGAACCCAAAAAGGAGCGGCGGCAGGAGCAACTGGTCAATGTGCTGCGCTCGCTGGCGCGGCCCGATTTGACCGAGTATGAGACGGCCCGGCTGGCTGTGGAAGCGCCGATCTTGGTTCCCTGCCCGGCCACTCAATTTTCCCTGCCCGACCTGAGCCAGCCAGGGCCAAGCCTTAAGTTATCTACCAACTGCACCGGGCCGGGCAGCCAGATTACGGTCAAGGGCAACGGTTTTGATCCCGGCGAGGAAATCTTTCTCTACTTTGTGCCCTACACCGCCGAGGTGAGCCAGGAGGTTGAACTGCCGCTGCTGAACGAAATCATCCGGGCAGATGCGCAGGGGAACTTCTCTCAAGAGGTCACGCTGCGCAAAGGCCGCACCTCGGAGGAGCCGCAAAAGGTGCGAGCCGTGGTCAACCGGCCTTCTGGCTGGCCGGAGCCTAGCCAGTCGGTTTATGACACGGTTGAAAAAATCATCGAAACGATTTTTCTGGCTTTGATTGCCACCGCCTTTGGCACGGCCCTCTCTATTCCCATTAGCTTCCTCTCGGCTCGCAACTTGATGATCCAGGTGACCAGCACCCTGGGCAGCTTGGTGACGCTGATGGTGGCCGCGCCCCTGGGCTGGGCGGGCGGCTGGTGGCTGTACAGTACCCTGGGAAGCTGGGCCGCCAGCGTAGTGAATGGCGGCAATGTGACCGCCGGGCTGCTCGTCGGTGCGCCGCTGCTCTTTATGACCGTGCAGACGGTAGCCCGGCGCAGCAGTCCGGCCGGCCATTTGGAAGCGGTGCGCACCTACGGGCTGGGTTTGGGGGGAGTGGTGGCGGCAGCTTTGGTTTTGGGGCTGGCGGCTGGCCTGTTCCAACGGGTTAGCCTGCTGCTGCTGCCTATCCTGGGACCGCTGGATTTTTTGGGCAACTTTTTGTTTACCCTGGGTGATGCTTTGGTTATTTTGCTGCCGTTGCTAGGCGGTATGGTGGGGGCGTTTGCGCTGGCGTCGCTGGTGGGACCGGCCTCGGAGAGTGTGCTGCGCCGCAGCGGCAAAACTATCGGTGGTAAAATCTTTACGGTAGTGATGGCCTTTTTGGCCGGGGCTACCCTTTTGGGGCTTTTGGCGGCTTTTGTGGTATGGCTCTACCAATGGGCTAATCCTCAGTACAATATTGGCCTGCCGGCTCTGCTGGGTGGAATCGTGGTGGGACTGGTCGCCCTGCCCCTCTCGCCCGACCGGCCCATGCCTACCGGCCTGATCCTGTATTACACCAGCCGCACCATTTTGAACGCGCTGCGGGCCATCGAGCCGCTGATTATGGCGATTGTGTTTGTGGTGTGGGTGGGGATTGGCCCCTTTGCCGGGGTGCTGGCTTTGACCTTGCACACCATCGCCTCGTTGGGCAAGCTGTACTCGGAGCAGGTGGAAAATATCTCGGAAGGCCCCATCGAAGCGGTGACGGCCACCGGCGCTAACCGACTGCAAACCATCATCTACGCGGTAATGCCTCAAATTATCCCGCCCTATATTGCCTTCACCATCTATCGCTGGGACATCAACGTGCGCATGTCCACCATTATCGGCTTTGCCGGCGGCGGCGGCATCGGCTTTTTGCTGCAGCAGAATCTCAACCTGCTCAAATATCGCCAGGCCAGCGTGCAGATGATTGCCATTGCCATTGTGGTGGCTACCCTAGATTACGTCAGCGCCAAAATCCGGGAGAAAATTGTTTGATTTTAGGCCGCTAATTTGTCTGCCACTTCTTTGAGCATAGCCGTAAAGGGATGGTCGGGGTGGCGCAGGGCAAAGATACCGGCGCTGGCCAGGTTCATCATCTCCTCAGAGTGAGGCAAAACCGCCGTCACCTCGCAGTTGAAGGTCTGTTCCACCCGCGTTCTCACCTGGGCGGCATCAAAGGCGGAGGGAACTTTGTTCACCACCATCAGCATGCGGGGCACATCCAGTGAGCGAGCCACCTCCACCGTAACGCCTGTGCCTTCGTAATCTTGTTGGTCGGGCCGCATGACAATAGCCAGGGTGTGAGAAATGGCGATGGAGAAGAGGGTTTCCTCATTTAAGCCGGGGTGGGTGTCAATAATCAAAACATCCAGGCTCAAATCTTTGATCAAATTGCGGAAACCCTGGGTCAGCTTGCTGACGTCATAGCCCTCGCGCAGCACGTTGACAATCTCATCCGCCTGGATGCTGGACGGAATCAGAAACAACTGGCCCGGCATGTCCCCGCTCAAGCTGGCGGTGACATCGTGGGCGGCCTGACCAATGGTACAGCGGCCCCACAGGTAATCGTTGAGGGAGTGGCCAGCCTTACCTCCAACCAGGCCAAACAGCACGTGGATGCCGGGCGATTGAATATCGGTGTCAATCACGCCCACCCGTTGTCCCTGTTGAGCCAGCAGCGCCGCGATGTTGGCGGCCAGGTTTGATTTGCCCGTGCCGCCGCGAAATGAATGGATTGAAATTATTTTAGACATCCTCATCCTCCTTTTTATTCATTAGCACCTTTGAGCATCTGCCTCAAGTCGTCGGCTTTTTCCAGCAACTGCTTAAAGTAATCGGTGCCGGTAATCTGGCTAACCTGCTGGGCCTGCTTGGTTTTGTCAATTTCAATGCGGAGTTGGCGAATCTCCTGGCGCAGCTTTTGCTCGCGAATGTAAGCCTCCAGCGATACATCGGCCAGCAAGGCCAAAGACTCCATCATCTGCTGCATATTCTGGTCAAAAGAACAGACCTGGTTGCTTTCTGACTCCCTGGCATTGATGAGCTGCAATACGCCGATCACCTGGTTGAGGCTGTTTTTGAGCGGAATCGTCAAGAATGATTTGGAGCGATAACCCGTTTGGGCGTCAAAGGCTTTGGTGCCGGAAAAGTCAAACATGCCAACCTGATAGGCGTCAGGAATGTTAACAGACGCTCCGGTCAAGGCCACGTAAGTGGCTACATTGGCATGGTTGGGTTGGTTTTGTGAGTCATACAGGGGTAAAGGCGCAAAAGAGACCTCCTGGCCGGCCTCGCCGCCCATGGCCAGCCCCAGCGCGTGATTCCGCACGATGACAAAGGCCAGATGGTTGTCAGGCGTTCGCAAATAAAGCGTCCCGGCCTCGGCCCGGCAAAACGACATGGCCCCCTGAACAATTTTTTCCAGCAGCCGGTGAAAATCTCGCTCCACCGCCAGCGATGCGCCCAGCGGAATGACCACGTGCAGCAGGTCGTCGGTGCGTTTCTTTTCGCTCTGAATCTGGCGCAAGTAGCTGGTTTCCTGCTCCCGCAGCCGTTTCAGTACCTCTTCCGTCTCCTGCCAGCGAGCCATGATGGTGTGCATAGTGGCTCTGGTAGCGGCGTGGCTGGTTTCTAAAAGCCGGTCAAATTGTTCCTGGCTGATAGCTAATAATTCGCTATCGGTGCAGGCGCGGGCTGTGGCGGTGCGCTGCGTTTGATGGATGAGGGCCATTTCCCCGATCACTTCCCCGGCCCGGCGGAGGGCCAGCCGGGTTTGGCCCTCGGAGGTGGCTTTAAGAATCTCGATTTCGCCTTCTTTAATCAGGTAGGCTCGATCTCCGCGGCTGCCCTCGCGAAATAATTCAGCCCCGGCCGGAAGCTTAAAAACCTGGCTCATCTGGATCAAACGCTCCAGGTCGGCGGGAGACAGGTCGGCCAGGAGCGGGACTTTTTTTAAGAATTCTGCCATGCTCATGCCGGTTTGGCCTCGGTTAACTTAATTTCAACTTGACCGGTCGGGCCGGGCAAGGGCAGAATTACCTGGCCCTCGTCCAATGATACGGTTTGCGCTTCAGAGCCAGATTGTAAGGTGGCCGCAGCCGGCAAAACAGTGGATGCGCCTTCGGGGGTGAGGCGGTGGGCCCAAATTTTTAGCTCACTCGCGCCGGTGGCGGGCAACTGTACCTGGGCCGAGCGCAGGCCGGCCAGGTTTGACACCTCGCCTCGGGCCGCCTCAAACTTATCTTGATGGTTGGCATAATTTAAGACAATCTCGGTGGGGGCGGGTCGCCCGCCTGAGGTAACGGCTACCAGCGAAGGTTCATGGTCACGCTGATCATGGCGCAGTTCCACCACGGTGCGGCGGGCCAAACCGCCTCCGCGCAGCATCAGCCCCGTTGCCCCCACCACAATGAGCACCATCAGCCAGGCCCCGGCCTGCTCCACCGGGCCTTGCCAGATGTACACCCCGTGGATCATAATAATACCCAGAAAGATAAGATAAGCGGCGACCAGAATAAGCGGATGCCCCACAAACCGGTAAACCACCTCCGGCACAAAATCGCCTTTGCGCCGGGTGGCGGCCAGCAGCAGCACCGGAAAAACGCCGGCCAGCAGCGGCAGAGTCAAGGCGCTCAGAATACTGAGCAAACTGGTAAAGGTGCCAAAGCCGGTCAGCGAAACCCACTCGGCCAAAAGAAAGACCACCACTACCGGGCTGACCGCCAGCCAAAAGCGGCCTGACTCGCCCAGGCGGGCCAGGGCCGAGGCGGCCGATCTGGCCGGCAATCGTTCTAGCACCAAATAGTACAGCCCCAGCGCAATCTGCACCGAGGCTAAACCCATGCTAAAAATCACCAGCCAGGAGCCTAAAAGATGAATGACCGGCCCAACCCTGGCCGCCAGGGGTTCCAGCACCGTGCCGGGGGTTTTAACGAGAATGTCGGGCGGGATTACTCCGTTCACCACAATCAGCCAAAAACAACACACCAGCATGTAAATAAAGATGGCGGCCACGCTGCCGTGAATCCAGGAGCGGGCGCCGGGGTCGCGGGGCAAAACCACCGGCCCATAAGCCACCACCAGAATATGAGAGAAATAGGTGGCGACCATGATGCCAAAAATTAATTGCAAAGTAGTGGGTTTAAACACGGCCTCGCCGGCAAAAGGCAATTCATTCAAAGCCAAATTGCTCACCTGAAAATGAGGCAGAGCCAGCAGCGGAATGGCCAGCAGCGCAAAAATGTTGATCAAAATAATAATTAAAGTGGTGGCAATGGTAGCGTTAAGCGACCGGCGTGATAAAAAATAGAGGCACACCCCAAATAAGGCCGCAATCCACATTTCCGTCGGCAGGCGGGTGGCGTCTTTGAGGGTTCCGCCCACGCCCACATAAAAGATGATGAGCACAAAAAAGTTGTTGAGCGCCAGGGTGATGGTCATCAACACCGAGCCGGCCGGCCCCAGATATTCCTGCATCAACTGGCCCAAAAAGCCCAAGCCAAAACGGGCCGTACCGCTGCGGGCTACGGTTTCGGCCAGGGCCGCTACGGTGAGCATATTGAGCAGACCAAAGCCCAGCAAAAGGATCAGCCCGGTGGTCAGCCCCACCTGGGCCAACGCAATCGGCAAGGCCAGCAGCCCGGCGGCCCCCGGCAGATTCAGGGCAAAGGCCATCCAGAAAGGGGGCATGGCTTCTAGCCGGCGGGCCAGGGCCGCCCAGGCCCAGCGTCCGCGTTCGCTCCAGGTGGGATGCGGGGCATAGATAGTTGATAGAGGCTGGTCGTAAAGGCGCTGATAGGCTTGCTGCACGGCCTCGCTGTCCAGGCCCAGCGCCAGCCGCAGCCCCGGCACGGCCTCAGAGGTAAAGCGATGCTGGCTGCCCAACAGGTGGGCCACGGCCGCCCGGATGGCCGGGTCATCCGGGGCGAGGGCGGCCCAGTGAGAGGCGTAGCGTTCAATCCGCTGAATGGTGGGGCGGGGCAGCGCCTCGCGGCCCAGGGCGATGGCCTCCAGAAAAGCCTGGTTGCGAGCTTTGAGGGTTTTCTCGGCCCAGATAAATGGGATGGGCGCTTGAGATTGGGCCGCCAAACGAGCCGTGCGGTTTTCGATGAGGGCCAGCAAGGTGTTGGCTCGTTTGGTAGAGCGGCCCCCCATGCCGTCCAGGACTTCCTCGCGGGAGATGAGTTTTTCACTTGCCATGCCCTGCTCCTCCTTTTTAAGTAGTTCACCTCCTGAGTAGCCCCGACCGCAGGGAGTGGGCGTATCAAGATGTGAACTACTTAACTCTCATCAGTTTTGATTACAGGCTTCTACCAACGCTTGCACTACCTGATCGGCCTGGTTTAGCGGCAGGTGCACCCGAATGGCGCTCTCGTTGCCTTCGGGGGGCGGCCCCAGCGGGGCGGGATAGAGCAGCCGGATGGGGATGGCTTTTTCATCCCGCCAATGATTAATAGCCAGCAGCTCGACCGTGTCACCCTCAAGCCAGGTGGCCAGGGCATAGGGTACTTGAAAGCAGAAACCCCGTTCCGGCGTCCGGCCCTGCTCCTCGATGGCCCGTTCCAAGGCCCAGTAGCAGGTCTGTGTCGCTGCTCCCGGCTTTAGTTCAAAACAGACCACTTTGCCCTTAACCTGGCCAGGGGCAGCCAGGCTGGCAAAGCGGGTGGTAAAATCTCCGGCCTGTTGGGCAAAATAAGGCCGGTCATCTGCGGAGATGTGCGCTAAAATAGGCTCGGCCAGTGCGCCCCAGCCTTCAATATCGCTGGGGAATTGCTGCGCCGCCTCAGAGACAACTTTGAGCAGCCCCTGGGTCAGCGCCCTCTCCTCGATCTGCCCACCCACGCTGGCCTGGGTGGGGTCGCGGGTGCAGAGGGCGGCAATTCGGCCCCAGGCCAAATCCGCCGGAGATACGGCCTCGCCCCAAAAGTAAGCCCAATCGCCTCCCAAAGTCACTTCCACCCCCTCCCGCAGCAAATCAGGCACGCGGCCCCAATTGGCCTCATGGCGGTTGAAGATGGCAACGCTCACCCCGCCGGAGCGCCACTGCCGGATGGTTTGCAACAGGATGGGGGTAACGGCTGGATCAGGCCGGTCGCCGATCACCACCAGCCGGGCAAAGCGAGCCTGGTTGAGGCCGGGCAGGGCTTCGCCCCACAGCCAGGCCGGCCCATCGGCGGTATCGGGATAGCATAGCAACTCTACCGTATACCCGGCGGCCTGCAAATGCCGCCGGCTCAGGGCAGCCATCACCAGGCTGTGCGGGTCAAAAGGAAAAACTAGCAGCGCTACACCGGCGATCTTACCGTTTGCCTGGAAGTCTGGGGGGGCATCCTTGACGGCAATCTGCTGCACCGTTCCGGCGATGGGTGTGGCGGCCAGGTCTTTTTGCAGCATGGCAATCTGCAGGTTATCGCTTACCTCGCCGCGGGTGAAGACCTGAAAAATTAGCTCTGGCCGGCAGCACAGCCTTACCCCCAAAACTTCTTCTACACTGGTCCAAAAGGGCAATTCATGCGCAAAAAATAAGCGGATCACAGCGGTGAAGTGCTCGCTATAATCAGCGCGGCGATAATCTATGTCCATGGCGTCGGCCACCCGCAAAATTGAGGCCAACAAGCCGGTGCGGATGGTTTGACCCTGCATCTCGTCCTGCCGGTCTGGCTCATACTCTTTACGATGCCAGCGACACAGCAGGCCCACCACAGCGCCTTCTCTGGGGCTAAAGGGGAGTTGGCCGGCGCCGGTCAATTTCTCTACCGTTTCCTGGCTGATGAGGTGGTGGCGCTCCCGCTCGATGATGTTGCCCACATCGTGAAATAGAGCGGCGGCGCGGAGCAGGTGCTGCTCGGTGGAGGTCAGGCCCAGAATGTACCCCAGTTGGGTGGCAAAAGATTTGACTCGCAGGGCGTGACCCGGCCCGTGGTCGGTAAATTCGCCCAGCTTGGCGCGAGCAAATTGGAGAAGGGGGATAACCGTGCGCAGGGTGGCGATTTCCTGGGTAGAATAGAGCCGGTGGCTGGCAAACAGGGCCGGCCACAGACGGGCCGGCAGGGTGCGCCGGCGGGTGTGGCCCAGATTGAGGGTGGCTTGACCGTCAGGCGATAAAGCCAGCCAACCTTTTTCAAGCAGGGCGGTGAGCGCGGCATGCAGTTCGGCCGGGTCAGCGCCGATGGCCTGAAGCAGCGTTTCCGGGCCGGCGACGCCGTGCCGGGTGAGATACAGGGCAATTTGCCGCTGGAGCGGCGGTAAGGTGAGCAGATGGGTTACATTGCGATTGAAGTCAGGCTGAGTTGGGTTTTTAGGATTTGGCACACGCCTCTCGCTTGACCAGGGTTAATTCATTGCCGCCGCTGACCGTCAGCCGGTGTGTCATCTCATCCATGCAGCGCTGGATGATGTAGACTCCCATGCCGCCGGGTTTTCGTTGGGCTAAAGGCAGGCTAATATCCGGCGCAGGTACAGTGGTCGGATCAAAAGGGGCGGCTTCATCCCGCAGGCGGATGATAAGATCATCCTCAGCTTGCTCCAGTTCAATGTCAAGGCTGCCCTCCCCCCGGTTGTTGTAGCCGTGTAGGATGATATTGGTGGCGGCTTCATCTACGGCCAATTGTAGCTTGGGGATGACGCCAGGGTCTACCCTCATGGCGGCAGCACTTTCGGCGACAAAACGCCGGATGACTTCCAGATGCTTGAGTTCAGCCGTAATGTGGAGGGAATGGCGCTGGGTAGGCATAGTTGGCCGGTCTCAACCTCAAAATGAAGCGATTGCTTCCTTCAAATTGTGATGGATTTCCAGGAACATGTCAAAACCCATCATGCTTAGAGTTTCAAGCACCGCCGGGGGTGGATTGAGCAGCTTAAGATGGGGCGATTTAAAGCTGCCGTCTCGCAGACCTTTTTTGATGACCTCATTATTTTCTTTGGTGGTATCGTGGCGCAGCATCATAAAAATGGCGTGCAGGGCGCCCAGCCCGGCGCTGCTGATGTAACCCACTTTGGTTAAATCGAGCAGCATGTGGCGGGCGCCGGCCTGGTAAGCCTGGCGCGCCTGCGCTTCGAGCAGTTCAAAAGAGTTAGCGTCAACATCACCGTTGATGTGAAAAACGGTCACAGGGACTCGCCCCTGCTGCTCTGAGACGGTGATTTGCATTTTTGAAGCCATGCTTTTCTCCTCCTTTATAAATACCCCTACCCCCACCCCT
>CAZDMM010000042.1:0-19715 GCA_964505845.1 uncultured Caldilineaceae bacterium | reverse complement strand
GGCGCAGGTCATTCAAGTGCGGCGCACCGGCAAAGGCTGCCTGTCGTACCTGGTTGGCTCAGAAGGAGTCGCAGCCGTTATTGACGCAGCCCTCGAACCGGAGGTCTATCTGGAGCTGGCTCAAGGCCAGGGTTGGACGATCACCACTGTTTTGGATACCCACATTCACGCCGACCACCTGTCCCGCGCTCGCCAGTTGGCCGAACAAAGCGGGGCCAGGCTGTATCTACCGGATCAGAAGCGCGTCGGCTATGCTTTTAGCCCGCTCCACGAGGGCGATAACCTCGCGGTTGGGGCGGCCCGGCTGGCGGTCATCTCTACGCCCGGCCACACGATGGAAAGCAGTTGTTACCTGCTCGATGATCAAGCCCTCTTCACCGGCGACACCCTCTTCCTGGCCGGGGTCGGCCGGCCCGACCTGGAAGCCAGTCTCGACGAAGCGCGGCAGCGCGCCTCCTTGCTTTACCACTCGCTCCAACGGCTGCTGACCCTGGCTCCGGACACCCTCATTCTGCCCGGCCATACCGGCGAACCCATTGCCTTTGATGGCCGGCCCATCGTGGCGCCGTTGGCCGAGGTGCAGCAACGGATTGAACTGCTGTCTGTTCCTGAAGCTGCTTTTGTCGAGTCGTTGCTGGCCCGCATCCCCCCGACCCCGCCGAATCATCACCGCATTGTGGCCTTAAACGAAAGTGGGGCGATATTCGAGGGCGACCCCACCGAATTGGAGGTCGGGGCCAATCGCTGCGCGGTGGCTTGAGCGAGCAGATTGATGACTTCAACTCCCTTAACCTCTATCCGCCTGGGTCTGCGGGCCAATTGGGAACAGTTTACCTTATTGGTGATTGTCAATGCTTTTGTAGGGGCGATGGTCGGCCTGGAGCGTACCGTCTTGCCCCTGATGGCCGAGGCCGACTTTGGCCTGGTGGCTAAATCAGCCACGCTCTCCTTCCTGGTTAGCTTTGGGGTGGTCAAAGCCCTGGCCAATCTCTTCGCCGGGCGGCTGTCGGACCGGCTGGGGCGCAAATGCCTTTTGATCGCCGGGTGGCTGGCCGGATTGCCCGTGCCGCTGCTCATCATTGTTGCACCCAGTTGGGGCTGGGTAGTTTTTGCCAATGTGCTGCTGGGTATCAACCAGGGTTTGTGCTGGTCAACCACAGTCATCATGAAGATTGACCTGGTGGGGCCGCAGCAGCGCGGCCTGGCCATGGGCCTCAACGAATTTGCCGGTTATGTGGCCGTCTCCCTCTCCGCCCTGGCGACCGGCTACCTGGCGGCGGCCTACGGCCTGCGTCCCGTCCCCTTTTACCCCGGCCTCGTCTTTGCTCTTCTGGGTCTTCTTCTTTCCATCTTCTTTGTCCATGAGACGCACGCTCATGCCCGGTACGAAGCAGAGCGGGGGGGCAGAGGGGCGGGGGGGCAGAGGGGCAGGGGAGCAGAAATGTCTTTTGCTCAAATTTTGCTTTTGACCAGTTGGAAAGACCGGGCGCTTTTTGCCGCCAGCCAGGCTGGCCTGGTCAACAACCTGAATGATGGCCTGGTTTGGGGACTGGTTCCCATCTTCCTGGCCGGGGCCGGGCTGCGGTTGGAACAGGTCGGCCTGATTGCCGCCGCTTATCCGGGCGTGTGGGGGGTGAGCCAACTGCTGACCGGCGCGCTCAGCGACCGCTGGGGGCGCAAGTGGCTGATTGCCTTTGGCATGTGGGTGCAGGCGGTTGGCATTGGGCTGTTTGTGGTAGGTCAGGGGTTCTGGGTGTGGCTTGGTGGAGCGGTTTTGCTGGGAATAGGGACAGCCCTGGTCTACCCCACCCTGCTGGCCGCCATCTCCGATGTGGCCCATCCCGAATGGCGGGCCTCTGCGGTCGGCGTCTATCGCCTGTGGCGTGATGGCGGCTATGCGGTGGGGGCGCTCATAGCCGGCTTGTTGGCCGACATCCTCAGCATTCCGGCGGCCATTGCCGCTATTGCCGCCCTGACCTTTCTCTCTGGTGTGGTTGTGGCCGGGGTAATGTATGAGACGCTGCCCAAACGATAACCCGCCCTCTTTACAATGAAGCCACTTCCTGTCTGAATATCTCTGATTGACTGACAGATTTTACATTGCTCACGGATAAACACGGACAACACAGATTTTTTATCAAATTCTTTTCCAGAAATCCGTGTTTATCCGTGAAAATCCGTGAGCTATTCCCTCTTCATGGCTCGAAGGTTAAATTTGTCAGTCAACCAGCTGAATATCTACGCCTTCGTCAAATCTACTCTTGACAAACTAATTATATTAGTCTATAATCTAATCATATTAGATAACCGGCACCCTACTGCCTAGCTCAATGATTAAATGGGCGCTTGCTCCAGGGTTGCTACCATTAAAATATGAAGGGTTTCTCATGCGAATAACAAATCATGGCCACTATTTAATCCAACTGACCCGCTACCCGCTCCTGTTTCCTGTCAACTGCTATCTGGTTCGAGAGGATGATGGCCTGACCCTCGTTGATACCGGTCTACCCGGCAGTGCAGCCGCCATTCTTAATGTTGCCCGCGAGCTAGGGCTGCCTATTCAACGCATCATTCTTACTCACGCGCATGGCGATCATCTTGGCTCGCTCGATGCGCTGCATCACCTGCTCCCTGAGGCTGAAGTGCTGGTCTCCGCCCGCGACGCGCGCTTCTTGGCCGGCGATATGAGCCTTGACCCTAGCGAGCCGCAGATGAAACTGCGCGGTGATTATCGGACCACCACTACCCGGCCCAGCCGCCTGCTGTACGATGGCGACCAGGTCGGCTCGCTCCAAGTGGTCAGTACTCCCGGTCATACGCCCGGCCACCTTGCCCTGTTCGATGCCCGAGATGGCGCCCTCATTGCGGGTGATGCCTTCCAGACACGAGCCGGGGTAGCCGTGTCGGGTACGGTGCGGTGGCTATTCCCCTTCCCGGCCCTGGCTACCTGGTCTCGCCCACTGGCCCTCGCCAGCGCTCATAAGCTGCGTACGCTCCAACCAACGCGACTGGCGGTCGGCCATGGCGAGGTGTTGGAACAGCCGTTGGTGGAGATAGAGCACGCCATTGCGGTAGCGGCTCGCGAGCTGGGAGAGTTGCAGCCCCATGGCGCGTAGTGTGGGGATTGATCGGGGACAGGTGGCGGCGGTCGCCGCCGAGCTGGCCGACGCCCACGGGCTGGAAAAGTTGACTCTGGCCCAGGTAGCGGCACGCTTGGGTGTCCGCCTGCCCTCGTTGTACAATCACGTGGATGGTTTGCCTGGACTCCGGCATGATCTGGCCCTTTTGGCCGGGCGTCAACTCTTGGAACGGATCAGCCGGGCAGCAATTGGGAAAGCCTCTGATGCGGCGGTTATTGCCGTGGGTCAGGCCTACCGCCGCTACGTCCTGGAACACCCTGGTCGGTATGCCGCCATCGTGCGCGCGCCTGCGCCTGATGATGTTGAATTGCAACAGGTGAGCCAGGCGATCATCGAGGTGGTCCTGGCCGTACTTGAGCCGTACGGTCTCGATGAGGAGGCCGCAATCCACGCCGTGCGGGGGCTGCGCAGCATCGCCCATGGCTTTGCGACTCTGGAGTTGGTGGGCGGGTTTGGCCTGGTGCTTGACCATGATGAAAGTTTTCTCCGGCTGCTGCGTGCTTATACAGCCGGGTTGCGCGCCGAAGACAATAGCGAAAAAGCGGGCTTACCCTCATCCTCGCCACCGTAGCATGTTCCATCCATAACTTTTGCCTTGAGTATAAGACTGATCGTAGCGAGCAGATGTTACGAAACACCGCGGAGGCAGACGATGACAGACCTGGACGCTTTGAATGAACAATTCGGGACACCGCAGCTCATCTTCAAAACCGGGCCGGGCGGGTTGGCCACGGCTGAAATTGAAACGGACGAAGCGACGGCTGCGGTCGTTTTGCAGGGAGGTCACGTTCTCTCTTTTCGGCCGCACGGCCAGCGGCCCGTTTTGTGGGTCAGCCATCACAGCTACTTCACCCCTGGCAAAGCGATTCGGGGCGGCATCCCGGTCTGCTGGCCCTGGTTTGCCAACCACCCCACCGACCCTGGTAAACCGGCCCACGGTTTTGCTCGGATCAGCCAATGGAGCGTCCTGGGAAGTGAGCTAACCCTGGAGGGAGCGACCCGGCTCCGGCTGGGACTGACGGACACCCTGGCCACTCAAGCCTTGTGGCCGCACCTGTTTCAGCTTGAACTGAGCGTCACCGTTGGCGCGGCTTTACAGGTCGAGCTGCTGATCCGCAACACCGGAGATACCGCTTTCACCTGCACCGAGGCCCTGCACAGCTACCTTAGCGTTAGCGACATTGCTAACGTTACGATTACCGGCCTGGAGGGTACCGCCTACCTGGACAAAGTGGCCGGCAACCAGCGCCGGGAACAAAGTGGGCCGGTCACCATCAGCGGCGAGACCGACCGGGTCTACCTTGATACCGGCGCCGACTGCCTGATTGTTGATCCGGGCTGGCAGCGGCAAATTCGGGTGGCCAAACAGGGCAGCCGGACAACGGTGGTCTGGAATCCCTGGGCTGAGAAAGCCCGGCAGATGGCCGACTTTGGAGCCGAGGAATACCGGCAGATGGTCTGCGTCGAGACGGCCAACGCCGCAGATGGGGTGATCACCGTGCCGGCGTGTGGGGAGCACCGGCTGCAAACCACGATCAGTATCGAGTCGGAATGATGTGGGGATAATAGGGGCACATCCTTTGATGAGCTTAGGCCATTATTGAGCCGTTGCTGCCAGCCAGGCTGAAATATCAGACAAGACTGCCTCCGGCTGGGAGAAAAACAGGAAGTGGGTCTCGCCGGGATAGACCTGCTCGGTAATGGCAATTCCCCCGGCGTTGAAGGTCGCTGCGCGCTGTTGGATATAGCTCAAAGGAATCCGTTCATCCGCCGCGCCGGTGATGACCAGGACCCCCTGCCGGGCTTGTTCAGTCGTAAAGAGCCGATCCAGGTAGAGTGTGACGACAAAGCCGAGGTTGATCTGCTCGATTTCGAGGACGATATTGGCGAGGGTATAGCGCGGAAAGCTGACCGACTGAACAAAACGGTGCTGCACCGGCGAGCCGGGTGCGGGCACTCCGCCCGGAGTCTGCCAGAGGATCAGACCCAGGAGACCGGCTTCGATCAGGACAAGTGGGAGGCTTATCCAACTCCAACCAGGACGCTGTGCTGGCTGAGTCAACCAGAACGCCAGGGGAACCGGAAGGAGTACACCCAGGATGGCCAGCCCGGGCAGACCGACGCCCGTCCAGGTTTGCGCCCGGAAGAGGAACCAGGCGGCGAACAGGCCGAGGGGGAGGGGCAGGACGAGGTAGAAGATGAAGAGGATCAGTTTGGTGAGGCTAAAAAGGTTCATCGCTTAGCCCGCAGCGAGACGATCTTCTCCCATTCAGGTAGTATATTTTACTCAATTCTCGGGAATAACTTGATCCCGGACAAGGTAAAGGGGTGAAAGAGCTGCCCTCATCAGGCCGGTTATGTTTCCTCGGCGTTATCGCCGCGCAATTGGCTGCCGCGCTGGATAGCCTGCCGGCCAAAGCGCTCCCGCAGTTCGTCCAGCACCGGCTGCAAGCGGCGAGACTGCTCCTGCTCGGGGTTGCTCCATAAGCCCAACTGGTAGGCGGCGGTTTCTAAACCGCTGACGCCAACGCCGATCAGGCGCACCCGTTTTCCCGGCGGCCAATGCTTTTCGAACAACTGTAAGGCAGCAGTGTAGATGTCGTCGTCCAGGTTGGTTGGCCGCTCCAGCGTGACCTGCCGGGTCAGGGTCGTGAAGTCAGCCCAGCGCAGCTTTAACTTGACCGTGGTGCCGTTTAAGCCCTTACGCCGCAGGTGATAGCCGACCTGCTCGGACTGCTGGCGCAGCGTCTCCTGTAAACGGGGGCCGTCGGTCACATCCCTGGCAAAGGTGACTTCCTGGCTAATGGATTTGGTTTCGTGTTCGGTGATCACCGGCCGCTCGTCGAGACCTTTGGCATGGCGGGCCAAAGCGTGCCCATGCTGGCCGAAGCGGCGAACCAAATCGGCTTCCGGCCAACGGGCCAGGTCACCAATGGTTCGCAGGCCCAACCCGTGCAGCCGCTCGGCGGTTTTCGGGCCGACACCCCATAACGACTCGACCGGTAGGGGAGCCAGGAAAGCCGCTTCCTGGCCCGGCGGGACGACCTGCAAAGCGTTGGGCGGCCGGCCGGTGCGGGCGGCAGATTTGCCGACATCATTGGCAATCTTAGCCACCAGCTTATTGGTGGCGACGCCCAAAGAACAAGGTAAATTCAGTTCAGTGTTGATAGTGGCCTGTAAACGGCGGGCCAGTGCCTCCGCCGGTTCGGGCAGGTCGGAAACGTCGAGGAAGGCTTCGTCAATGGAGAGCTGTTCGACCAGAGGCGTCAGTTGGTGCAGCCGGGCCATCACCTGCTGGGAGGCGGCCCGGTAAAGGTCGAAATGGGAGGAAACAATGATGAGCTGGGGGCAGAGTTTGACCGCCCGGCTCATGGGCATGGCCGAGCGAATGCCAAAACGACGAGCGGCATAGGAGCAGGAAGCAACCACGCCGCGTTGGTCGGGTCGCCCGCCGACGGCGAAGGCTTGGCCGCGCAGGCCGGGGTCGCGCTGTTCTTCGACGGCGCAGAAGAAAGCATCCAGATCAAGGTGCAGGATTTTGCGGGGCATCGGTCTTGGCTCCGTAGAGAGGATGATAAACCCTGATTGGGCAGGTGTCAACCGGAACCACGGGCTAGAGTCCACCCCAAATTTAAGATGATTCTGTAGAGTAAGCAGATTGGTCAGCGAAGTGTTCCTCCGCTAACGCACCGCTGGCCTGGCCATACCCCAAGAAGCACTGTAACCAACGCCCTCTCGCACCAGGCGTTCCCCGCTGCCGTCTAGCCGAATAGCATTGATTCGCCATCCTCCAAAGGCATCGGTGCGAAAGTAAACTTCCCGGCCAGTTGGGCTGAAAACCGGGGTAATATCACTGCCAGGACGACTGGTCAGGCGATCTACCTGCCCATCTGAGAGCCGCATTAGATAAATTTCATAATCATTGCCCTGTTGATTAGAGGCGAAAGCTAGGTACCGACCATCAGGTGACCAACTGGGAAAAGTATCATTGCTGCCAGAGGTGAGTTGGACTGCTTCGCCGCCAGCAAAGTTAACCTGCCATAAGCCACATGCTCCCTGGCTGCAGCGGTGAATAGCCAGAAGCTGGCTATCGGGATCCCAAGCTGGCTGTTGGCCGGTAAATTGGCTAAGCTGGCGGCCCTCGCCGGCATCAATCACAACCACCTGTTTAACCTGGCCGGGTGGTTCAATTTCGTAAGCAATTTTTGAGCCATCAGGCGACCAGGCCAGATTATCAACATTGTCCGATTTGACCAATTGCCGAGAATTACGGCCTTCTGGATCGATCAACCAGATACCCGGCCCAAACTGCCCATAAGCACCGCCCAGGCTGTTGATGCCTTGCTCGCCGATGAAAGCAATCTGATCGTCAGCAGGCGACCAGGCTGGCGCACCGGCATAAAGGACCAGATTGCGCTCTATCACACCTTCCGCAGAGATAATAGCCAGGGCGTGCTTCCAGGGGTCGCTGGGTGAACCGCCCTGAACAAAGAGTAATCTGACCGGAGCTGGAGGCAGGGGCGGCAGTGCCCGAATCGGCTGTTGGGCGGCGACGGTTTGGGTGGCCTGCACCTGGGCCAGTTGCGCCTGGACGGTTCGCAGGGCTTTGGCTGTGGCCGTAGCTGCCAGATCGAGTGTCGGTGAGGGGGTAGCCGTAGACGTAGCAACGGGGCTTGTGTCTTCCGGCGTAGGTAAGGAGGTGGGGGTGGCCGTTTCGGTGGGCGTAGCCTGAGCGGCCGCAGTAGCCGCCGCAATTTGCGCAGCCAGGTTGGCCGCCAGAGTTTCTCTCGCCATCGCCGCGTCTGTGGCCCCGACCTCAGCGGTCTGTTGCGCTTGCTGCGCTGCGGCCAGAGCCGCCACTGCTTCATCCGCTCGCCGGGCCGATTGAGTGGCGTAAGCTTGAGCAGTGGCCGCACTAGCCAGAGCTTCCTCAGCTTACCGGGCAGATTGGGTGGCGTATCCGACGGCAGTAATGGCGTTGGTGCGGGCAGCTACCCCAAAACGGAAGATTTGATTGGCAAAAATGATGGCAGCAGCGGCGGTGATTACGGCAATGAACCCAACCGTAATCAGTCCATACATCCGCCAGCGCAGCCGGGAAGCCGCTCTGACCTGCTCCTGTTCACGGGTTTCAGCCTCTTGCCGGGCCTGAGCTTCGGCGGCGGCCAATTTACGGGCCTGTTCTAACTCCCGCTGGCGGTGAGCCTCTTGTTCTACCCATTGAGCTTCAGCTTTTTGCTGTTGCAATACCTGGCTTGCTGTCAGAAATTCTTTGACCAGCGGCCCCAGGGCCGCCCAGTTTGTGGCCAGGATTTCTTGCAGCGCCTGGCCCTCCAGAAGCAAGCTGTCACTTTTACCGGCGTCGAGCCAACGCTGGGCCAGTTGGAGGGTCGGCTGTCTTTCCAACCAACGCCGGTTGGCCTGCCGGATTGGCTCGATGAAACGGTCATGGACCAATTCATACCAAATGCCGCTGGTTCGCACTTCGGCCCGCAAGAGGAAACGCCGAACCAGAAAATCAATCGTGGAATTCGACAGACCACCGGTGAGAGTCTGGCCACGATAAACCTGGTTGCGGGTCCCAGCTTCGGTAATGAGTTCGGTTTCAAACCAGTGCCGCAGCTCAAGTTCGGTCACGCCCGCAGTGGCCACAGTGTCGGCCAACACCTGCTCATAAAAGGCAGCCAGGGCCGTATCCACATTGCCCAAATCCTTAAGGTCCTGGTCGGTGATTTCACCGGTTGGCCGGTCTTTCAGGTTCTCCCAGAGCTGAAAACAGACGACTTGCAACTGTACTGGCTCGACAAACTGGCCGAGTTGGGGTTCAGCCTGGCTGTGAAGACGAATTTGGCGCAGATTGTCCACCAGGCTTTCAGCTGCGTTGGGCGCAAAAGGGCGACCGGCCAGGGCTGCCGGCCTCTGAATGGCTTCCAGGGCGGCTACGTATTCCATCCGCTGCATATAGTAGCGGGCGCGGAGTTGGCCGGGCAAGAGATGGACGTAGGGGGTCAAGCTGGCCAGGTAGTCCTCGCGCATGACCAGGACCACCCACAAATAAGGATCAGCTTCTACAGCCGCGCGTAGCTGGCGGAAAAAGTCCTCCCGTTTATCCCAGGCAGGCTAGTTGTAAAAATTTCCTCAAACTGGTCAATAATGAGGGCACGGGGTTTAAGTATTTCACTGTGACTATCCTCATCTGGCGTAGAGCTTTCCACTGGCTGATAATAGGATTGCCCCTCTGGTGTAATCACCAGGTTGTCCAGAAAATCAGATAGGCTTAACTTATTAAAGTTGATAGGTACCTCTGTCTTTTGGTGCAGACTGAATAACAGGTTGGAGATGAAGATATTGTCGGCAGCCGATACGGACTGGCTGCCGCCGCTAATCCGGCCAATTGGCAAGACCTCAAACCCTTCAGTTTGCAGGCCGGGAATGAGTTGGGTATTGACCAGGGAGCTTTTACCAGCCCCGGATTGGGCATAAAACAGCACCAGCCGCTCGGCAATCACCAGGGACAGCAACTCGCGGGCCTCGCGGGCACGGCCAAAAAAGAGGTGGCGCTCGTGAGTTTCAAAGGTACGCGGGCCGACGTAGGGATTGGAACGCTGCGAATTTAGCGCCATGTCTGCCATTCCTTCCAGAGTTGCTGCACAAAGTTCTGGCTGGTGCCCCACTTGACCACAAAGTGGGCCGGCTCAAAATATTTTTGCAGATAGGTTTGCGCTTCTTTGGCTTCCACCCCGCGCAGCTTATGCGGGTCTACTTGAATGGCGATGCTATAGTGCTGGCGGGTGTTCAAAGGCGTAGTGTTGATGATCCCCCGAAACAGCACCCGAAATTCCCAATCCTGTAAGCGATACCCCAGCAGCAGCAACGATGATTGGGTCAAAACCTGGCGTAGATAATCGGAGATGACTTTCTCGTATTGGTTGAAATCGTGCCATATCCGGCCCAGGAAGTCCAGGTAGTCATCCTCACTCAGCACCAGCGACTCGGGGTATTTCTCCAGGCCATACAGGTGATAGACCAGGGGATTTTGGGGAGTAGGGAGATAATCAGTTTCCAGATGAAAATCATGTTGGCTGGCGGATTGAGAAACATCAACGCGGATAGACTGGCCTGACCAGAAGCAGACCTGGGTGCGGGGGTGTTTGTTTTCGGCAATCAAGGCCCGTTCCAGCAGGGCGTTGCAGCCCTTTTGCAGATTGATCCTTCGGAAGCGGCATCGGTGCCCAGGAACAGGCGCACCTGGGGATCTTCCAGGAAACGGCGGCGGATCTCCTCCCGGTCCTGGGCCGACGTTGCGCCGTGATAGGTAACATATTGTCCGGCGTAGCCGGCCTGATCCAATACCTGGCCCGGCATGGTCAGGGTATCCAAAAACTCGGTGAAGATGATGACTTTCTGACCGGCCAGCTGCCGGGCCAGCAGGTCGAGCAGTGCTTTGACCTTGGCTTCCTGCCCAAAGGGGATTCTTTCGGCCCGGCTGATTAACTCGGCCAGCACCTCTGCTTCGGTGCGGCTATCGGGCAAGGTGATGATGTCCACCAGCAAATCTCGCTGAGAGCGGTCTTCCGGCACATCCTCCCCTTCGAGCGGCAACTCTTCACCCGGTACCTTCTTCAGGCGGTTGCGCAGGCTGACTTCGCCGGCATAGGCGCTCGAAGCCAGGCGTTTGCGCAGGAAGGTTTCCAAAAAGGTCGCACCCATGGCCTGGCTGCGCTCGCCGGCGGCTTCCAGCTCCCTGGCTCGCTGGCGGAGCAGGCGGGTGTAATCGCGCAGGCCACGATCCAGGCTGCGCTCGGCTTTGCTGCGGTAGGGTTCGACATCCAATACGTGGATTTGCCGGCGCAAAAAGCGGCTGCCATCGGCTTTGACCACCTGAGGCTTTAACCGACGCACAATCAGGGGGCGCACAATGGCCGGGTCCAGCCGGTCGGGATCAACGACGGCGTATGGGTCAAGCAGGCGGATGAGTGAAGCAAAAGACTCGCCCTTGCCATCGTGAGGCGTAGCGGTACAGAGAAGGAGCGCCTCGCAGCGTTCGGCCACGACCTCGCCCAACTCGGCTAGCAGCTTACGGCCGGAACCTCGTTCGGCCATATGGTGAGCTTCGTCAATAATGCCGACATCCCAGCGCACCTCCCGGTGGAGATCGTCCACAATGTGACGTTGGGCGGCAAAATGCATAGACGTAATCAGGCGGGGAATGTAACCAAAAACATTGAGATGCGAGGGGACTTCGCGGCGCAAGCGGGCGTAGTCAGCCCCAGAGTTGATAATCTCAAACTCCAGGCCAAATTTCTCGCGCAGTTCGGCCTGCCAGCGTTCGGGTTCAGGCCGGGCGCGGGTCAGAATGAGCACCCGTTCGGCCCGGCGGCGCTGCATCAGCCGGAAGAGGATCAAACCGGCTTCAGCCGTTTTGCCCAAGCCGGTGTCGTCGGCCAGCATCAAGCGAGGGAAAGGTAGATTCTCGATCCGGCGCAGGGGTACTAGTTGGTACGGCTCCAGGATCAGCCGCCCCCAATCTACGGAAGCCAGGTGGCCGCGCCCGTGGGAGAGGGTTAGACGGTAAGCGTCGTGCAATGCTTTCCAGGCAGTGTGATCCAGGTGACGATCCAGCGTCCAGGCCAGGGGGGAACCTGAGCCGGTTCGACCGGTTCGAGACCCAGGACTACCCGGACGGTGCGGCCCTGGTTCTCATGGCTGCGGCCAAACAGTTCGACGTGCGCCTCCGAGGCATTATCTGCCACTTCCCAATGCAAACTACGAAAGATTACCCGCTGGCCGATCTCGAAATGCATGCCGGTCACTCCTTTGTGAGGTTGTGGTTGGAAATGGGGCTGCTTCTTTGCTTGTGTTGGAGTTGTTACCCCTCTTAAACGCAAAAAGCCCCCCTTGACCGGACGGCCTAAGCGTGCTATGATGTTGGCACAATCAAACGCCGTCCGATCTTTGCCGGTCGGACAAAGCTATCGAAACCCCTCGCCCATCCCAAGATCGAGGGGTTTTTGTTTGGCTTCAAGTATAACCGAGTTTTAGGGTGAAGACAATGGCTAAAACCGACTCATTGATGTCTTATGGCCCCAGCTCAAACATTACTCATTATAGCATAAAATTTGATGAATGAGCTTTCAATTTAATTCGTTTTCATTCGAATTGTAATGATTTAGGGGGGACTAAATTTTCGGCGCTCAAATTCCTGAAGGGTTTTCTGGCCGACGACGCCGATCAAATTGCCTGATCCTGCCCCTTGGCTGGCGGGGCGAGCGGAGTATGCCGTCCGGCTGGCCAATGAACTGGTTTGGGAAGAAGATGCCCCACCGCCCAAACGGTCAAAGCTCCGTTGGAGGTGATGGTGACAGATTAGCTGGGGGAGGATAAAGAGGGTCAGATGAATATGGCGTTTGTCACTGGAAAAATATCGCCGTGATTTATGTATGTATTCATCATTTCAAGGAGATATGATTTCGACTGGTGGCGTACTGGCTGGAAGTAGGGGACAGTAAGGGGATTGCAGGACTATCTCCCGTAGAACGGCCTGTCCTGCGGAGGTGACACCGACCATCTGTCGGGCTGGCTCTCTCTCGCCTATGTGTTCACGGTTTCAAGTTTTCTTTCGTGTTCTGAGCAATCTGCTGGAAAGCTGTACTCAAACCTTGAATAGGGTTGATGAAAGTGTTGATAGCTACTTCTGCAATATCCGGCAGCATGGCCAGGATGACCTCAAAACCTTGCTTAATCTTGTTTTCGTCGGCCTGCTCGCCGTTGTTAGCCTCTTTTTCCAGCATCGTGATGGCTTGATGGGCCATCTCCTTTTGCAGTGTGTCTGGTTGCTTGTCTAAAGCTTGGTAAAGGTCTCTAAAAACTTTAGCGATGCCCTTATTGGCGTCAGCATCACCGTAGGTAATCCGGTCACGACCAACAAAGTCGCCACCTCCAGTGTTGACTATACCCTCGATGTAGGCTCCACCGCCGGTGTTGATGACTCGCCCGCCTTTCTTTTGTTCTTCTTCGGTGCTCGCTTTAACTGCCTCCATCTCGTCGGCTGGTAAGGTTAGCATTAGTTCAGGCTCATTTGCCAGGCTGACTAATTCCGTCTGCAGTCTTTCAAGTTGGGCTTCGACGTCCTCGACTTCGATGAGTAGCGCAGGCTCGGCATCGTGTCCTTTTAAGGCTTGCTGCTCTTTCAGCTTCTGCAGGCGCCGTGTGTGGTTGATGATCAACTGTTGAAGATCTGTTTTGCGTGACATTGTGCCTCCTTTGTTTGGTGGCAAACCGGTTCATGTTTCCCTTGTACCAGCCAAGGGTATAGACTTTAGTCAGCGTGTGGCTCTGTCTCTGGCCTGATCCCGGCCGACAAAATCGCCGCCGGTCGTCACATCACCCTCGATGTAAGCCCCGCCGCCGGTGTAGATGTGATAAACCGGTCCAGGGCTGCGTTCCGCCTCCACCCGGGCCACGACCAGGTAAAGCGGTGGATAGTCCTGACTGTGCATCTGGCCGTGCTGATCTAGATAGCTCAGGTTAAATTGGAGCGGGACATGACCCACTTCCAACGGTTTGACGCTGAGTTCCTCCCGGCTGGTCTGCCCGACCCGCAGAGTCTTGATCTGGCGGGTTTCGGCTAACGGACCGGCGAACATCTCTTTGTTGGTCACCCGGATGATGAGTTTCTGAGCCGGCCCAAAGCCCTGATTGTAGACCGTAAAGCTTACCCGGGCGTAGGTTTGCTGCACCAGCCCATCCATCGCCTGGATTTCGACCACAAACAGAGGTTGTTGCCGGCAGCGAGCCACCTCGTGTTGGCAGGTCGTGGCACGTTCGGTTTGACCCTCGCCCTGGAACAAAGCGGCCGCCTCAGACCAGACCTGGGCCTGCGCTTCGGCCTCAACCAGTGAGGGCGCGTACTGTGTTAGCGCCTTGGCCCGGCGGAGGGGCTGCCCCAGTCGGCCCCATAATTCGGCGGCCTGGAACCAACACCCGGCCAGTTCATACTGGATGGCGGCCTGGGTTACTTCTCCGGCCGCCTGCCAAAGTTGAGCGGCCTTGAAGGGTTCGTCGTGGAGCTGTAATAATTCGGCGGCACGTCCCAATTCGCCTTGGGCAGCGTAGCCCTCGGCGGCAGCGAGCCACTGCCCCGCGGCCTCAGCCTCGCCGGGCCTGAGCGACCGGGACAGGGCCGTGACCTGGCCGCTGTGGTCGGCGATCAGTACCAGGGGCGGCTGACCCGACGTAACCAGGGGGGCTACCTCCAGCCGGGCGGCGGCCTGATAGCGCCACAGTTCCCGACCGGTGTCAGCCTCAAGGACATACAGGTGATGGTCGTGGGCAGCGACATAGACCACTCCACCTATTACTGTGGGTGCGGCTTCAATCCGACGTTCAGTCGGAAAATGCCAGAGCTGTTGACCCTGGTCCAGATCAAAGGCGTACAGACCATTTCCTGCTCCAACATAAAGCCGCTCATCATCGGCGGTGGGAGGGCTGAGTCGTTTGCCGATTTGCGGCCCCAACTCGATCTGCCGGACAACCTGGCCGCTCGCAGAATCGAGGGCCAGGATGAGGCCAGTCAGGTTGACCACTACCCAGAGGCGACCGTTGGCCAGGCAAGGGGTCTGGTCGAGCCAGCCGGTCCCGGTATCAAACTGCCAGCAACGTTGACCATCCAGGCCTAATGCCAGCAGGCGTGGACCGCGATTGGGGATGAAGGCAACGTCAGCTTGCACCAGCGGCGCAGCTCGGCTGGGGGTGAGACCAAACCCTAACTGCACCTGTACCGCTCCATCGGTCAGATTGAGAGCTACCAGCAAGCCGGTGTTGCTGGTGCCCCAGACTTTTTCACCAGCCAGGGCCGGGGCTGAAACGGCCTGCACCCCCGGCATCCAGCGCCAGCGTTCCTGGCCAGCCTGGTCTAAGGCTATTAGGGAGGCGGTGTTGGCCATCGGCTCGCTGCTATAGGTGGCAACCACCAGAGAGGGTTCCGAGGGATGCTGCGTAAAAATCTCGGAGGTTTGAGTAGTCAGGACCCCACTAATGAGCACATCCTCAAACACCTGGACCTGGCCCGGTAACGTCCCGTTGAGGCTGAGTCGATGCAAGCTGGCCTGCCGGGGCGGTTGGCCAGGGTCATGGCTGGGCAGCCACAGATAATCTCCAACTCTTAGCGCTGGCCCGGCCGGCACCTCATCCAATTTCGCCGTCCAGGCGACCTGGCTGGACGCGACTACGAGCCGGGGTTGACCGCAGGTGGGGCAGAAGGCCATCCCGGGCGGCAAGTAAGTTTCACACGTTGGGCAGAAGATGGTTATCATTGGGATGAGACCTGGTTATTGGGGTCTGGCAGATTATCCCGTATTCTTGCTAAGATGCCTATTCCTCAAAAAAACTGGCGCATTTTGAATTGCCTGGGGGCACAGCCCCGGGCGTAGCCTCCAGCTCCGCTGGGCACCCCCCGCAGAAGGCCGGAAACCAGAATTCCAGCAGCTCAGTTGCCTGGAGACAGCGCACACCGAAACCCAATGTCGTGACTCCTGATGTCAGGCCCCTTGACGTAGTGGCGGTTGGCGGTGCGGACGTAGGCATCAATATCGCTCCAACTGCCCCCGCGCAGCACCCGGTAATCGCCACTATCCGGCCCGGTCGGATTCTCGGCGCGAGAGTTGGCGTAATAATTAACCCTGTACCAATCGTTAACCCACTCCCAGACGTTGCCGGCTAGGTCCAAAGCGTCCACCCAACTGGCCCCGGCCGGATAGCTGCCCACCGGCGCCGTCAACCGGTAGTCATCATCACTATTTATATCCTTCCAGTCAGCCTCACAATTCTTATCACAGAAATTCAGTTTGGCACCATCAAAAGTGTTGCCCCAGGGATAAATCCGCCCTTCTGGCCCGCCGGCAGCATACTCCCATTCGGCCTCGCTGGGCAGGCGGCCGCCGGCCCAGCCGCAATAGGCGGCGGCATCGTCCCAACTCACTTGAACCACGGGATGGTTAGTGTCAGCCAACGAGCCCGGCCCCAGTGGTTTTTGCCAAAAAGCCCCTTCTATTGGTTCCCAGGCGTTTGTGTTAGCATTATAAACCCCGCTCCAGCCCTCTTTTTCAGCGGTCGTTTGATACCCCGTCTGCTCCACAAATTTTCCAAACATCTCTACGTTTACTTCCGTCCGGTCTAGCCAGAAATCATCCAGCGTGACGGCGTGCTGGGGCTTTTCGTCATCTTGGGCGCTCGGGTCACTGTCGGCACTGCCCATCTGGAAGGTCCCACCCGGCACATAGACCATGGTCATGCCGTCGGTGTTGCGACGGCGAGTCGAGCCAATCCCTAAAGTGGGCGTGGGGGTAGGAGTAGGCCGCGGTAGAGTAGCGGTAGGGGTCGATGAAGCTGCCACGGCTGCCATCGTTTCGGTTATCTCAACGGCTACGGTTGGCTGGGGGGGCGTTGAGAACAACAAGCTTCCCAATTCACGCAGACCTAACCCCACCACGCAGGCGAATACCAGTAATCCCGCTGCGACACCCCAGCTCCATTTTAGTACAGCAGTCGAGGTGAGACGGGGTTGCCAGCGGCGAACTTCAGCCGGGCAAGCTTGCTGCAGGTCGGCCACAAAAGCGGCAGCGCTGAGGTAGCGATTTTCGGGATATTTGGCCAGCATCTTTAACAGGACAGTTTCAACTACCTCTGGCAGGTCAGGCCGCAGTTCTCGCGGCGGTGGCACCGGTTTGTGCTCGTGGGCATACAGGGTACCCGGGGTGTTGCCGGGAAAGGGCACCCGCCCGGTCAACATTTCGTAAGCCACGATTCCTAAAGCATAGCGGTCGGCGGCCGGGCCGACCTCGGCCGCCCGGTTGGGGTCGGCCTGTTCCGGGGCCATGTACTCCGGCGACCCAACCACTGTGCCCAGCGAGGTCAGCACTGTGCCTTCGGCCAGGGCTTTGACCAGGCCAAAATCGGTCAAGGTGGCCTGGACTCCCTCGCCAGTTTCTTCGACCATGATGTTAGCTGGTTTGACATCTCGATGGATGACGTCCTGGCCGTGGGCGTAATCCAAGGCGGCGGCAATCTGTTTCAGGATGGGCAGGGCGTGTTCTAAAGGGAGCGACCCGGCGGTCGCCAGCAAGTCGCGCAGGGTGCGACCTGGCAAGTAGGCCATAGCCAGGTAATAGTGTCCATCAGCCTCACCGGCTTCGTAAACGGTAACGATGTACGGATGGCGCAACCGGGCGGCCAGGCGGGCCTCGCGCAGAAAGCGGGTAGTTACGCCGGGGTCACTGCTCCAGTGGGGATGAAGCACCTTGAGTGCGACCATACGGTCAAGTTCTGGGTCCCGGGCTTGATACACGACAGCAAAGCCGCCCCGACTCAGTTCTTGGCTAATTTCATATTTGCCGATAGTTAGAGGTGAGGTCATTGGTTGGTCATCCTGAGTTCGGTTACACTCGCTATTCGCTCATTCGCCAATCCCTTGGCCTGGAGACACCACACACCGAAACCCTACATTGTCGATATGACTATCGGGGTGGAAGTAGATGCGGTCGGCAGCGCGGACGCCGTCTTCACCAATGTCCCAACTGCCCCCGTGCAGCACCCGGTGATCCCCGCTTGCCGGGCCGGTTGGATTCGTCTGGCCCTCAGCCGGGTAGGAACCATACCAGTCACCGATCCATTCCCAAACGTTGCCGGCCATATCCAGCGCGCTCACCCAACTGGCTCCAGCCGGATAGCTACCCACCGGCGCAGTTCGAGCATAACCGTCATCTATAAATTCCGCTTTCCAACTGAATGAACAATTTTTATCACAAGAATTGAACCGGGTTGCATCAAATTCATTACCCCAGGGATACAGATGGTTCTCTGGGCCGCGAGCGGCGTATTCCCACTCGGCTTCGGTGGGCAGGCGTCCACCAGCCCAGGCGCAATAAGTAGAGGCATCAGCCCAACTCACCTGAACAACGGGGTGTGTATCCTTGGCCTGTGAGTCTGGGCCATTAGGGTGTTGCCAATTAGCCCCAGTCACTTCCTCCCACTTTTCTTCGGTATAAACATAACCTAATCCTGTTTTTTCAGCCGTTGTGGTGTAATTGGTCGCCTCAATAAATTTTCGAAATTGGGCGTTGGTTATTTCTGTTTGATCGAGCCAAAAAGCATCGAGTGTGACCGGGTGCTGGGGCTTTTCATCGTCAGCAGGTGCAGAGTCGTCCGCAGCACTGCCCATCATAAAAGTACCAGCCGGTGCGTAAACCATAACCATCCCATCGCTCTCGCGCACGCGAATGGACCCTAGGGTCAGAGTGGTCGTGGCTGTAGTCAAATGCAACTGACTCACCCCGCTGGGTGTACCGACCCAGAACGTCCCCTCATTATCTTCGAAAATAGCCAGAACGTGATTGCTAACCAAACCATTGGCCGTAGTCAGGCGCAGCCAACCGCCCCCCTGAGTAGAACGGTACAAACCTTGGTCAGTACCAACCCAAAGGGTGCCATACCGGTCAACGTGTAGGGCTTGAGTGCAGTTGTCAACCCAATTGGCTAAGGCTGGCGGCCCTTCAATGTTGCGCCAATTTTTGGTGGTCAGGTCATAGCGGCTTAAGCCTTTGGTAGTTCCAAACCAGATACCGTTTTTTCCATCCGGGGCAATTGCCGACACCTCGTCGGCAATTAGGTCACTGTTATGGCTAGTGAAGGGAATCCATTCGCCTCTCTCATAGAGAAAGCGGTTAACCCCCTGATCGGTCGTAATCCATAATGCCCCCTCATCATCCTCGGCCAGGCAATGCACCTGGTCTGACAGCAAACCGGAGTTAGTCTGGGTAAAAGTTTGCCAGCGTTGGTGGTCAAAACGGCTCAACCCGCCTCCGCTGGTACCAAACCATAAAGCTCCATCGCGAGTCTGAACAATAGAGTCAACTGTGTCGGTGATGAGCCCATTAGGATCAGCTTTATAACAAGGAAGTATGCGGTCTTGTTGAACATTATAGCGGCAAACACCACCGCCGGACCGGTCGAAACCAAACCAGATCGTGCCATCATTCTCTTGGTAGATGACGTGGACGGCATTCGCGCTTAAGCCATCTTTAGTGTCAAATTCCTGCCACTCATCCGGGCTGCCTGGTCTATAGCGGCTTACACCACTCGACCAGATATATTGATTGTAAAAAAGAGTATGCCCAAACCAGAAAGCCCCGGTGCTGTCTTGTAGGATAGCACTGACTTGGTTATGGGCCTGGTCATCGTGAGCTCTATAACTCTGCCAGCGATCGTTGACCTGGTCGTAGCGATTAAGGCCATTGCCGGCTGCCCACAGGATATTGGCATCATCCAAGAAAAGAGCTTGAATGTTGTCGTCGGTCAACCCATCAGCAGTGGTGTAAACGCGCTGGCCAGCAGTGTCAAGCCGTACTAACCCCTTGTGGGTGCCAAACCAAAATGTCCCATTCACCTCGCGCACCACCGCTGATGCCCAGACATCTAACTCGCTGCCAGCATCCTGCCACTTTTCGCCATTGTAATAGACCACGCCAGCGTTGGTGGCAATCCACAACTCTCCCGGTGCACCTTCAATACTAGCTGAAG
>CAZDMM010000041.1:6582-19728 GCA_964505845.1 uncultured Caldilineaceae bacterium | reverse complement strand
TTCGGTGATGTTTCCGTTGTGGTAAGCGATTTGCTGGTAATACCAGGCATACATATCGGTGGGGCCTTTGTTATCAAACAGGGCGGCAAACAGATGGGGATATTTAGCCGCCACCACCGTTGCAGTTTGGCCGCCCATCGAGTAGCCCACCAGGTAGATGCGTTGGGGGTCTACATTATAATTGGCAATCATATACCTGACGGTGTCAATAATATCATACTGGCTCTGCAGCGAGGCGTAGGAGTACGCTCCCGGCGGATTGGGATTTGGATAACCGGCATTGCATGGGGTAGAAGACGGCCAGTTACCGTGCAACTGCGGCGAAGCCAGCAGCCAGCCCTTGGCATTGGCCGCCGCGCCAAAGGTATCTTCTCCAAAAAACATACTGCCCGTGCGCGGGTGAACCGCAATTAAGAGCGGGGTAGGCGCGCCGCTGTAACCGGCAGGAATCTGAGCGCGGGCCTGCTGCGGGTAGCAGTGATCATAAGAGCTGGTAAAATTAAAGGTAAAAGTCACAGCCGCCGACGCCGAGATTTGGGCAGCGGCGCCCGGTTCAGGCGCTTCAAGCCTGATGTTGGCCGGCCCGGCCGCCTTGATCACACTGATCAAAACCAAAGCGGCCGCCAGGTTAAGCGTAAGCGCCGCAATGATGCGGAGGATAGGTTTGGTGTGGTTAATTCGTTTTTTCATACGTTTTAACATGAAGGGGCAGGATATTTCACCGCCGGCCCAGGCTAACTGCCTGGCAAATGGCTCAAATCATAAAGATACACAGAGGCGCCTTCACTTTTGAAGGCGTCAAGTTTTGTACCAATCCGGTCAAGATAGTACAAAAAAAATCTTTCTTCATCAACATTTTTCCAATTATAAATATGTGAAAAGAGAATCCACACCCGCTGGCGGCCCCGCAGCTTATCCAGGTCGGCCGTATAGTGACTCCAATCATCTTTTGAGTCTACCCCAACGATATAGTCATGATCCTGATAACCATACCGGGCTTGATAATACTGGAAGGCATTTTGGGCCCCATAGTAAAGATACAGCACATCGCCAACCTGCTGGTGAGTTTTGACATAACTGACAGGATTGGATGCAGGAATAATAAGCCAGTGAAAGTTGCGCCGATGAGTGGCGTGCTTGCATGAGTTAAACTGCTGATTTGTTCTAAGCCTGCCACCATAATCAGCAGCACGGCCGGAACGATAAACAATAAAAATCGCCCCTCAAAGGGATACTTATGCCAGCCTGAGGCCAACAAGGTTAGCAAGATAGGAGAGGCCAGCAGCAGCAGCTTTTCTAGCTGCTTTTTGAGCAGCTCTACCCCTCCAACTAAAAAGGCCAGAGCGGCCAGGCCGGGGAAGGTTAAGCCCACCGGATAGGTAAAGATAGCAAAGAACGTGCCCACCCACCATTTTACATCCGCTACGGAGGAGGGGGGGAAAGGCGCAAAACTGCCGGCCCAGTAATCCAGTAAACCGGCAGTGGCGGCTAAATTTCGGAGTGAGAGAACATAGAGGGCCATAAAACTCACCCCCCACAGCAAAAAGACCACCAACAGTTGGGCAATCCCGGCCCATTCTTTTCTTCGGGCGGTAGAAAAGGTTAAGGTTATGGCTATACCTGCCAAAACAAAAACGGCCGGGTGAGAAAACCAGGGCGCCGCAGCGCCCGCCACGCCTAAGAGCGCCAGACGCAAAACGGTCAATTCTTGAGTGTGCAGCAGGTAAGCAGTGATGGCATACAGGGCCAGACTGACGGCTACATCGCTGGAGTATTGTTTGACCTCTGCCGAATAATAAATCAGGTGGGTGGACAGAATAAAGAAACCACAGGCAATCAGGACAGCCCTGTTATGAGCTAGATATTCGGAGGCAACTTTATAAAAGAGCAGCATCGAAATAATTCCGGCCAATAACGGGAACAAGCGGAGAGTATATTCATTGTTGCCAAAGGCTTCAACGGCCAGCTTTTCAATCATTAAAAAGCCCGGCGGAGCGCCTTGAACATAATCTAAGGGCTGCAGGAGCTGTCCAAATGAGCGGTTAACGATATTGAGCGCAAGTCTGGCCTCATCCAACCACAGCGAGCGGTTGGGCAGGAATTGGGCCAGGCGCAAGATCACCCCCAGGCCCAGCACGCTCCAGATTAATAATTTAAGGTCACGGTAAAAACTTACCTTTTGGGCTATAAGTTGTCTAAGTCTGAAAAGCTTCCCGGAGGCTCGATTCTGAGCAAAACCGGCTATTAACTTCAGAGATTGTCTCTCGAAACCAGCCTCCGGGAAGCTAAACCACCGGCTTTTCAGACAGTTTCTAAAGCTCAAAAGTTCTCTCACAAACTCCATAAATACTCTCAGCTACAAATAAAGCACGTGATAGCGCACCGATCCTTTAAGATGACCCCAACAAACCCCAGCCCGGCGCACCCATTTAAATCGTGCTGCTTGTTCCTGGCCCCACAAGCGCGGTATTTCTCCCAGTAATGATTGGTACACCCGCCAGGCAGTTCGCACAGAAGTGCGAGGCATCCCATAAGCGGCGAAATGTTTGTAGAGATAGGCATGGGCTTCGGCAAACCTGACCGTCTGCCGCCACATGGCTTGCCAGGTTTCCCGATAACGCACGTGTACCATGGCTTCCGGCACATACTGAAGCTCATGCCCCTGTAGCTGCAAACGCCAGGAGAGGTCAATATCTTCACAGAAAGGAGCCTTTTCATTGAACCCACCCACGGCTTCAAAAGCCCGGCGAGAAACGCCCATCAGCCCCCCACCGGCAAATGGTAAAAATCCCAAATTACGCTGCGTAGCCCAGTTGGAGGGATTAGGACGCCAGGCTTTATCAGGGTTAAGGGCCTCTATTTCAAGTGTGCCGGCGACAAAATCGTGCTGTTCCAGCGCCTTTGCCAGGGCCGCCAGCCAGCCCGGCGCAACAACATCATCGGCGTCACAAAACAAGAAGACATTGCCTTTAGCAGCTTGCGCCCCGATATTGCAGGCATAGGCCCTACCCTGCTTCTCCACGGCCTGCACCAGACGCAAATGGGGTAGCTGCTGCTGGTACCGGCCAATGATCTCGACCGAATCATCGGTGGAGCGGTTGTCTACAGCCACAATCTCCCAGTTGCCGTCAAACACTTGAGCTTTCAGGGCGTCGAGTTGCTGCTCAAGAGTAGCCCCGGCATTGTAAACCGGCATGATCACGCTCAAGAGTTGGCGGTGCGGCAGGTTCGTAGGCGTCGCTTCGCTTACGTTCATAGATTATTTGTTAAAGAAATAGGTATCCTGTTCAGCCCTTAGTTTATCACACAGTCGTCCGGCGGGTATCTCTACATCATCATAAGTCAGAACCTGGTCTTTGGGGATAGCCCGTTTGAGGCGGCACCCTTCGGCCAGGCCAATCGGCAAAAGATTTTGGGCCAGCGTAACCTCTGAATTTTCGCACTGCCCGTAGGTTAGATAGCCGCCCAACCCATCGAGGGTCTGGCCGGCTTCTAAATCTACCTTGGCCGTGGTAATCACATCCACACACGGCCGGCCCAGCGAGGCAATGGCGGCGTCGCCCAACAAAACGGCGCGGGCTACGGTATTGGGAACCTCAAAGTGACACAAATGATAGGGGGTGTAGTAACAGTATAAAGGCCCTGTGCCTAACTTATATAAGTGCAAATAGTGCTGCTGCCGGGGATGGTTATGGGTCCCCAGCACAAACACGCCGGGACTGGGGGCGGCCCCCACCACGTAATCCACAATCCCTGGGCCTTCAAGCAGTTCTTCCACCGGGTACCAGTTGACCGCCTCTTGAATGGGAGAGCCGGTGGGGACGGTGGGGCCATACATGCCCCGTTTGCCTACGCGCATGCCGGTCGCGTTAGCTACAATGGCCTGCTCAAAAGAGATTTTGGTGCCATCGGCAAACGAAGTGACCATATAGGGGTTTTGGCCCCATTGGCGCGCAAAGCCGGCCTGGGTAGTTGGATTGCGGTAGGGGTCTTGCAAGCCCTTAATATTGCCGCACAACACCGGCTTTACCCCCATGCCCTTCACAAAGCGGTAAAGATTCATGATGACTCCTGGCTGGTCGCCGTCGGCATTGGTCAAAATAACCCCGGCCCGGTCGGCATACACCTTTAAGATGGGGCCAACCGTGCCATCTAGCTCGGCGTTCATCATGATCACATGCTTGTGGTGCTCAATGGCCTGCATAACCACCTGGGCGCTAAACTCCATGGCCCCGGTCACTTCAATTACGGCCTCAATATTGCCGGCCTGGCAAAGCAAAAAGGGGTTGTCGGTGATAGCGTACTGTCTTTTGGCTACCGCCGCTTCCAGTTGGGCCGTACTTTCTACCACCTTAACCTGGTCAATGCCGGCTTCGGTGTAAGCCTGCCTGGCTCGCTCAAGGTGGCGATTCGCAATAGCTACCAGCCTGATACCGGGCACGGCGGTGATAATCTGCAAGGCAATGCCCCGGCCCATAAACCCGGCTCCCACCATAGCTACCCGGATGGGGTTATCTTCTTTTTGTCGTTTTTCTAGCGCGGTATCAACAATAATCATTTAAACCTTACCTATGACGCGGCGAATCGATCGTCGCAGGGTGAGTGGAACATGTTTTCGTAGTTGTTGTCGCCAGCTTTGTTTACCGCTGGCGGCCAGTTTATTTTCCTCCAAACATTTTTGCAGGGCCGCCACCCAAGAGTCGCTGATAGAGGCCGCCCTGGCCAGCTCAAGTATCTCATTGAGATAATAGATATGGCCCGGCTGCAAATTATGCAAGGCTAAGATTTGCTCATCGGTAACATCCTGGTCAAAACAGGGGGGCAGCGGCAGCCCCATCACCCGGAAACTCAGGATGGTGCGAACACACTTTTCGCAGCGCCCGCAGTTTCTATCCTTTTGCGGGCCTTGCCAGCAGACCCGTAAATTTTGCATGGCCTCCGGCCAGTTGGCCAGCTCACGCAGCTTTTCGCGCCGGATAAAGGCGGCCCCATCATGGATGATTTGAAACGAGTCGCCGGACATCAGTCTATCGGTGATAGGGTTTGACCCCCACGGGATGAGGGCCTGGTAGGGGCGTGAACTGCCGATCAGCCCGGCCCCATAGCCGCCTTGAAACATCATCAAGCATGCCCCCAGCCCGGCCCCATGGGCGTCTTCCCAATCGTCCCCCAATTCCCTAAAATTGGTGGTGATAGGGATCAACGGTATGCCCAGGCTGGTCAACATCCTGGCCGACCTGGCCGCTGCCCGCTTAAAAGTGGCCGGCTGTTCAAGTGGGGTATCCACAAAGCCATGCACCATCACCCCGGCCTGGATGTTACGTTTTAGCCGGCCGCACCGCCCGGTGTGATGACGCCACACCGTAAAACAGGAGTCGGCCCCCCCGGAAAAAGCGACTACGGCCGCCCCCGGATTGGCGGCTGGGGGGGGTTCCTGTTCAACCTCAGCCGTAATCTCAACCTGACTATATCGCTCCGGACGCCAGCAGGCCCAAACTGCCTGAAACTCTTCCAGGTTTCTTAACAGCGAGGGAGATACCTGGGCATGTACCACCAAATCTGCAGCCTGGCGCATCGCAGTAAAAACGAGGCCCAGCACAAATGGGTCATGACCGGTGGTCAGCGCCGCCCGCTGCTCAAGCGGCGCGGCATACCAAAGACGAGTACACTCCCGGTTGGGGTACTCGATGACAACGCCGGTAGTAATTGCTTCCTCAGATTCAGTTCTGCCTTCGGGCCAAACATTTATTTTAGCAGTCACATCCGCGCCCCTCTATGGGAATGGGAGCTATCAGGGCTTTGCAAAACCGGGCGGCCCCACGGCCGGGCAGCCTGGCCCGCGCCTGGGATACCGGTTTTGCGGGCCGCCAATTCAAAAAAACGCCGGTAGGCTGACTGGGCCGCCTGGATGTACCGGGCCGCCGTGGCCAACAAACCGGGCCTGATTTGTTCGGCCCCGCTCCAGGCGTGGTCAATATTGGCGGCCAGTTTCTCCGGCAACTGTCCATCGTCCAGCGAGAGCACCTGGCAGCCCCGGTCAAATTGCTCTGCCAGGCCCAGGAACTTATCCCGATAATAGGCAGACCTGGCCAGGCCGACCACCGGTATCCCCTGCGCCAGGGCAAACACGGCGGCATGGTAACTGCCGGTGACCACCACTCGACAGCGGCCGGTTTGCGCGATAATTTTTTGGGGCGTGTCAAGGTTTTGGCTCTCGTGCAAAACCGCCTGATCTCCCTGGAAAAGCACCTGCATGACCTTGAGATCTGAATCAAAGTCGTGGAACGAGATAGGCAGGGGGATCAACAAGGTGTTATATTTTTGGGCAGTTTGAGCCAGAACCGCCTGCACCAGCCCAACCATGTCGTTATCCACGTGTGAATAGGTCGCCATTCGCAAATTCACCCCCAGACCGGTTCCTAATTGGCCAGACCGGGCCTGATAAGCCAGCTCAAGCGCATCATCGCCGGTATCTACAATCCGCTGCGGCGCAACGCCCAGGGAACTGAGCAGCGGCCGGCCGGCCCGGCTCTCGCGCAGGGCAATCAGGTCTAGCAAAGGCAGCACGGCCTTCATCCTGGCCTGCAAATCTGGATGCTCCACCGGCCCTACTCCCTGGCTGAACATAGCCGTAGGGATACCGAGTTTGGCGGCCAGTTCCAGGGTATCCAGGAGTTTAAGGGCATGCCAGCGGAAGGCATCGGTCAAATAGCCGCCGCCGGTAGCCACCACCAAATCGGCGGCAAAAAAAGCTTCGGCAAAAAGGTTGGCTTCGGCCGGGTCAACCTGGAGACTGCGCCGCCAGGTTTTAAACTGAACCATGCCCCGGCCCAATGAGGGCCAGCAGCGCCAGATAGCTCGCTCTAACTTTAGTAATCGCCCGGCAATGGCCCCGGACCGCATGGAATGGAGGCGGCCAAATAATTCTCCAACCCGTTCCCAGCCAAGACGAGCGCGGGGATGGACCGGCGCAGCCTTGGGGCAGAAGGTAGCCAGCCGCTCCGGCGCATCCGTAATAACCTGGATTAATGCCTGGGGCCATAAGCTGCTTAACCTGGCTACCCCAACCTGGAGCATCGCCACATCTCCTTGATTAAGCAGGCTGTAGCCGCTGTTGTCTACTAAAATACGCATAAGCCTTTTTTGAACGGGCGGCCATCCCTTAAAACAGGACAAAACAGATTCATCGGGGCCGGTTAGGGCTTAATGATCATGATGTCGCGTTTTTGCCCTTGCAGGATGCGCTCATCTATCAAATCGAGTATTTTTTCATCAACTCTGGTATCAAACTTGCGGGCAAAATGTTGGCCGGAGGCCATAATCCCCTCAAGGTCTTCTACCTGTAAGGTATCCGGGCTGGGCGCTTTAGCACTATTCCACCGGATTAAACGCTTATTGGTGTTAAGTAATTTTAATGAGGGATGATTCAATAAGATAGTTTGAAAAAAAGACTCGTCAGGGATGAGGGTGCGCTGATAATACTTGACATACCTGGGATTTTCGCCGATAAATTGGTCAATATACTGGACACAGGCCCGGTTGAGCGTCAGCCAGTGAGAGCCTTTATAACATTTGAAGGTAGCAGTAAAGGGCGTCCAGAGCGAGCGCAGGCCCACCATAGTTTTAGTGTTTTCGGGAACCGGGAGGGTTCTGCCGTATATAAGGGCTTGAGCCTGGCTAACCCGTTTCCAGGTTACGCCAATCATATTTCTTACCCTGCCGGGTAATTTATGGTAAAAGGGCACGGCAGGTATCTGATAGTAATGATAGTGGTATCGGGTCAGGCAATCCCAACACAGCTTACCAAGCGCGGTCTTGAGGGAACATTCCACAGGGCCGCACGGAATGGCGGCCTCAATCGGTACGGCGCTGATAAACCCGTCATAGTGAGTGGTTGCCAAAAAATGTTCAATTTGGCCCACCGGTTGAATGGGATAATCCTGGCCGGAGATGAAGACCAGCCAGTCAAAAGAATGATGCACCAATATTTTTTTGAACACATGCAGCATCATCTTGACCACCGAAAAATCTCCCCAGGTTACCGGCACATAATCTGCGATGATCTCCGTATTGGGTATATCCTCAAAAGCTGAGGGCGCCAGGTAAGATTTAGAGTAATCATGGTGAATAACAATTTCTGACAAAGGACTGCCGGCCCTCAGCGTTTTTACCAGTCTCAGAACCTGTTCTGGATTGGTATGAGAGGCAATAAAATAGATTACTTTGGTCATTGGCTTTATAAATATTCCTTTGACCAAAGCATCAACCCCAGCAATGATTTCAGGCCGGAGGCTTCGGTAATCTCATCTTTAAATTGAACAGGTGTAGGAGGAGGGGGCAGAATCTCTGCCAGCGCCTCCTGGTTAAACAGGCGCAAAATTCGCTCACGATACGGCTCAGCTTGCCGGCGTATCGCCGACCAACCTGACCCTTTGAAATCAAAGAGGCGATAATTATAGCGCTGCTCTACCGTTTGCTTTCCAAACAGCCCGTTTAGGCGGCGGGCCGGGTCAAGCCCATGCCGGAGAGTTTGGATAAGAATATGACGAATCCGGGGTTGAAGCGGCTCGGTATTGTAGGATGCATTGCGAGCCAGCGGCAGGCTGGCTAACTGCGGAAACTGCCGGCACAGCACCTCTTTTTCAATGCGCCGGTCGGCAATGGTGGCAGCCGGCATACCTGCCATACATTCTATTACCCGTCTATCAACCAGTGGCATCACCGGCCAGGCCCCAAACGAGAGCGCCCAAACGGCCCGGCCTACGTGAAACCTTTGCCGGTGGTATAAATTAAAACACCAGACCCGTTGAAACTCGAACTTAGAGTAACTTTGATAAATTTCGCGGATGCGAGCAACCGTCTCATCCACCAAGCTGCCGAACACCTCGGGGCGCAGCAGTTTCTTAAGTTGCTCCACCTGAATCCCATAAACATTAATGCGCCGCAAAAATGTCTCAAAGTTCATGCTTCTGGTTGAGCGAGAGTAGGCCCAGTCAAGGTAGCTCGTCCCTATGATAGCATCCATAACATAGCCCAAGATGACGGGTGAGTTTAACTTTTGTAGCACTGAGTAGATGCCCCAGTTGGTGACGGTATTAAAACCGTTAGCGCCGTGTTCCCAGCGGGCCTGTAACTCGGCGCACTCAGGGTACTGCTCAGGTTCTATGTTCGCCCGGTGCTGCTTTATTCCCAAACTCCGCGCTACCCTCACCGCACACTGCATATCTATGTCGCTCCCTATCCCCAACGTCAACGCCTCTACCCGCACCCCTGCCCGCCGCAAATAGCCCCCCAACAGCCGCGAGTCTAATCCCCCCGACAACAACAACGTGTACTCTCGCCCCCCCTCCACCCGACGCTGCATCGTCTCTTCCATTACCTCACTCAGTACCTCTACCTGCTCCTCAAACGATAAATCAAAGTATCGCACCGAAACCGGTACCCGGTACTGCTCCACCTCTCGCACACTTTCCCCAGACCGCCACACCAACATATTCCCCGCCCCTAACCGCCTCACCCCCGCCAACAACGTCTGCCCATCCACCAGGTGCATCAACAGCAGCATCCCCACCAACCCCGCCGCGTTCAACCTTACCTCAAACTCAGGGTGATGCCGGAATAGCTCCTCACTCGACCCCACCAACAATACCTCGCCCCGGCAGTAGTAATACACCGGGTATATCCCCAATAAATCCGCCCCCACCGTCACCCCCACCTCACGCCGGTACACCACCCCCGCATGAAAACCATCCAACGCCACCGGTACCCTGTCGGGTACTTCTCGCCACCGCTCCCGTAACTCCTCCGCCCTGAGCCGCTCCGAACTGCCCCCAGGCACCGCCTCGCCCCACAGCACCGCCGCCCCAACCTCATCCACTACCTGGCTCACCGGCGCTCGCCCGCTGCTGGCCCACACCGCCCCAAAATCTCCCAGCCCACACTCGCTCACCACCAGCCCCTCCACCGGCGCAATCAGCGGCTTGATTACCTCAATAAACCGACTGCGCCGCTCCCTGTCCGGGTCTACCACTATTACAAAATTCGCCATCTTTTCCCCTTAACCATGATTTTTGGGGCCAGTTTTGGCCGGCCAACAACTGAGCACAGTTTTTTCACCTGCAAAAAATAGCCTCATTTGCCATCTTTTACAAATATTCCTTTGACCAGAGCATAAAACCTAACAGTGTTTTTAAGCCTGCATCCTGGCCATAAGCATCCGGCAAAAAAACACCGGCAGGGGGCAGCAGTTGATCCAGAGGCTCCTGGTTAAAGAGATGCAAAATTCGCTCACGATACGGCTCAGCTTGCCGGCGTATCGCCATCCAACCCGGCCCATTAAAATCATAAGTGCGGACAAAGTAACGCCGCTCAATTGGCGGCTTTGAGGCAAAGCGGCTCAAAGAGCTTTTGACGCTTTTCATCAAGGTGTAACGAATGCGCGGACGCAGCGGCTCAGTCTTGTCTCTGGTATTCTGAGCCAGCGGCAGGCTGGCTAACTGCGGAAACTGCCGGCACAATATCTCTTTTTGGGCCTGCCGATCAGCAATGGTGGCAGCCGGCATACCCGCCACACACTCGATTACCCGCGCATCCACTACCGGCATCACCGGCCAGGCTCCAAACGACATACGCCATACATGCCCTCCGATATGAAAACGCTGGCGATGGTATAAGTCAAAACACCAGGCCCGCTGGTACTCAAATTCAGCATAGCTCTCATAACTCTGCCTCAGGCGAGCGATTGTCTCTTGAACCAAATCACCAAACACCTCCGCTCGCAGGAGAGTTTGCAATTTAGAGACTGGTATACCCATAGAAATGTTGTGATGGCTAAAAGTTTTCTCAAAAGATACCACACGCGCTGAGGCTGAATGGCCGAGGTCAATCTTGGTCCCCCCTAAAATACGATCCATTAAATATCCCGGAGCGATTGAGGCCGGCAGATTTTTTAAGTAAAATAGCAAACCCCACCCCAGAATAGTGCTAAAACCGTTAGCGCCGTGTTCCCAGCGGGCCTGTAACTCGGCGCACTCAGGGTACTGCTCAGGTTCTATGTTCGCCCGGTGCTGCTTTATTCCCAAACTCCGCGCTACCCTCACCGCACACTGCATATCTATGTCGCTCCCTATCCCCAACGTCAACGCCTCTACCCGCACCCCTGCCCGCCGCAAATAGCCCCCCAACAGCCGCGAGTCTAATCCCCCCGACAACAACAACGTGTACTCTCGCCCCCCCTCCACCCGACGCTGCATCGTCTCTTCCATTACCTCACTCAGTACCTCTACCTGCTCCTCAAACGATAAATCAAAGTATCGCACCGAAACCGGTACCCGGTACTGCTCCACCTCTCGCACACTTTCCCCAGACCGCCACACCAACATATTCCCCGCCCCTAACCGCCTCACCCCCGCCAACAACGTCTGCCCATCCACCAGGTGCATCAACAGCAGCATCCCCACCAACCCCGCCGCGTTCAACCTTACCTCAAACTCAGGGTGATGCCGGAATAGCTCCTCACTCGACCCCACCAACAATACCTCGCCCCGGCAGTAGTAATACACCGGGTATATCCCCAATAAATCCGCCCCCACCGTCACCCCCACCTCACGCCGGTACACCACCCCCGCATGAAAACCATCCAACGCCACCGGTACCCTGTCGGGTACTTCTCGCCACCGCTCCCGTAACTCCTCCGCCCTGAGCCGCTCCGAACTGCCCCCAGGCACCGCCTCGCCCCACAGCACCGCCGCCCCAACCTCATCCACTACCTGGCTCACCGGCGCTCGCCCGCTGCTGGCCCACACCGCCCCAAAATCTCCCAGCCCACACTCGCTCACCACCAGCCCCTCCACCGGCGCAATCAGCGGCTTGATTACCTCAATAAACCGACTGCGCCGCTCCCTGTCCGGGTCTACCACTATTACAAAATTCGCCATCTTTTCCCCTTTTACAGCCCTTCCAAGACCTTACAGGTGCGCTACACAAAAACCTGTAAGGTCTTCGTCGGGCCAGAAACAGAATATTTCTTGGGAGATTGGTGTAAAACGTTTGGTATCAGGCGTAATTGGGCCAACTCTTATCTTTCTCTGAAATGGATTGGATCGGCAGGGGCCATTCAATGCCAAAAGCGGGGTCGTTGTAACGCACCCCCCTTTCGGCGCCCGGAGTGTAGAATTGTGAAACCTGGTATGTTACCTCGGTCTGGTCTGCCAGGGTTTGGAACCCGTGCGCAAAACCTTCTGGCACGTACAGCATGCGGTAATTTTGGCCGGTCAGCTCCACCCCCAACCAACGTTTAAAAGTGGGAGAATCGGGCCGGAGGTCAATCACCACATCAAAAATTGCGCCCTGGGTGCAGCGCACCAGCTTGGTTTCGGCATAGGGCGCTACCTGATAGTGCATGCCGCGCAAGGTACCTTTGTCTTTATTGTAAGAAACGTTAGTTTGGACCACCCGGGCTACCAAACCGTGCTCTTCAAATTCTCGCTGGCACCAGGCCCTGGCAAAGAAGCCGCGCTGATCTTCTCGTTTTTCCAGCTCAACAACATACACGTCTTTCAGGTTGGTCTGGGTGAAGATCATAACCTATCTCCAATAGAACTTCTCATCAAGCTGACAGGTTCTGATCAGGTACTCAAGCTGTTTGAGCCGGGTGAACGCCCTGAACTTAAAGGTATCGCCCGACATATCAATCCGTTCAAACACTTCGCGCAGTTGGGCCGCGCCGATTTGGGCGTTTCGCCGGCACTCAAAACCTGGCAAATGGGCCTTAATTTTATCAAACGAAACCCGGTAACTGCGATTATCGGCGTCGCTGTTCCCCAGGCTGAGGGTACAGCCGGGGAAGGTTTCGGCCACAATCTCGGCAATCTCCTTGACCCGGTAATTTTCCTGCGTATCACCCACGTTAAAAATCTGCTGGTGGACGGCTTCCCTGGGGGCTTCCAGGGTACAGGCAATGGCCTCACAGATGTCAAGCACATGCACCAACGGCCGCCAGGGAGTGCCATCGCTGATCATTTTGATTTCTTTGGTGGTCCAGGCCAAACCGGCCAGGTTATTGAGCACAATATCAAAACGCATGCGCGGCGAAGGCCCGTAAGCGGTCGCGTTGCGCAAAAACGTCGGCGAAAAATCGTCATCGGC
>CAZDMM010000041.1:0-6572 GCA_964505845.1 uncultured Caldilineaceae bacterium | reverse complement strand
TCCACCAGCACCTTGCACCGGGCGTAGGCCGTTTGGGGGTTTGGCTCCGACTCCTCGGTTTTAAAGTCATCATTGCCCACCCCGTACACGCTGCACGAGGAGGTGTAAACAAAACGGCTGATACCTACCTTTTTACATTTTTGGGCTAAAGCCAGCGAGCCGCGATGATTGATGTCATAAGTGATCTCCGGGTTATGCTGTCCCAGCGGGTCATTAGAAAGCTCCGCCAGATGCACCACCGCCTCAAACCCCCGCAAATCCTCTTCGCTAATGTGGCGAATATCTTTGTTGATCCATTGGGGTGATTTTTTGACCCCGTTGTAGAGCCAGCCGGCCCGATAATAGCCCGTGTCAAGCCCCACCACCTCATGTCCCCGTTCCAGCAGCACCGGGCCTAGCATAACCCCAATATATCCATCTATGCCTGTAACCAGTATTTTCATGATGTTTATCCTGTTTAGAAAAATTTTTGGTCTCTGTGAGCCATCACCCTGCCGTTCAACCGCCTTACCACACCTTCCAGGGAGGCGCGCCGCTGCGCCACAACTCTTCAAGGATATTCTTATCCCTCAAGGTATCCATATTTTGCCAAAATCCCTGGTGCCGGTAAGCGCACAGCAGGCCCGCGTGGGCCAATTCTCTGAGCGGCTCCTGCTCCCAAACGGTTGAGTCGCCGGCGATGTAATCCATAATTCCCGGCTCCAAAACAAAATAACCGCCGTTGATCCAACTGCCGTCGCCTTGAGGTTTTTCTCTAAAGTGAGAGAGCTTAATCTGACCCTGCTCTAGAGTAAAAGCTCCAAAGCGGCCCGGCGGCTGGACGGCCGTTAAGGTGGCCAGCGCCCGCTGTTCTTTGTGAAAGCTGATCAACCGCCGGATATCTATGTTGCCCACCCCATCCCCATAGGTTAAACAGAAGGTTTCCTGCTCAAGATAAGGTTTGACCCGTTTCAGCCGGCCTCCGGTCATGGTGTCGTCACCCGTATCAACCAGGGTCACTCGCCACGGCTCCGCACTGTTTTGATGCACCTCCATCCGGTTATTTTTAAGGTCAAAGGTTAAATCAGAGGTATGCAAAAAATAGTTGGCAAAATACTCCTTGATGAGATAACCCTTGTAACCGCAGCAAATGATAAAATCATTGATCCCGTGGGCCGAATAAATTTTCATAATATGCCAGAGAATCGGCTTACCGCCGATCTCTACCATCGGTTTAGGCTTAATACTGCTCTCTTCGCTGATACGGGTGCCATAACCGCCGGCCAAAATTACCGCCTTCATGCAACTATGCTCCTACCTGGCTTGTGGATAATCTGCCGTTATAAACTGGGTGTCTGGCTCATGTTGACACTTAGCCCAATCGTACTTCTTTTCACTTAGAAATCCCCAAGAAAATAGTTAGAAAATGGTTAGAACCTCTAACGAAAAATACATCTCCCTAAAAGATACCGGCCGCTAACAGCGCCACTCTCAGGGAGATGTTTAGCATGGACTTTGGCTGAAGTTAAGGAGAGATTCTAAAGATCGGTACTCTAACGCTCATTGATTATAACAAAATTAAGTTTGAATTTGGTTTGAGTCTTTTTAAAATTTATTCAAGAATTCAGACCCCGCCCTTCCAGACTCCTTGCTGCCCCCCTTAAGTTATGTTACAATACCCCTAATTCAGTCATGGGCGGTTCGCCTCGCCCCGTGAGGAGCAGCGCGTGTCAACACGGCAGTCAAATACCGATAACCTGGCCCAGAGCGACCCCGGCCAGCAGCAAAAAATCGCCAAATTAGAACAGCAGCTTGAATCTCAGGCTTTTGAATTGCAAGAGCAAACCCGCCGGATTCAACGCCTGGAAGCGCAACTGGCCGAGTCGCAGTATAGATTAAACGCCATGCCGCAGCTTGATGACCAGTTTCTCAATTTTAAGGCGGAACTTTTGCAAATTATAGAAGAGCAGTACGCCCGCCGGCAGCAAAACTTTAGAGACATCAACAGCGCCATCATCACCCAGGTAGACGGCTTTGCCCAAACCCTGCGCGAACTCCGGCGCGACTTTGACCGCCTCAACCGCTACGATGAACAAATTAATTTAGTCCGCACCGAGTTTGAACGGCTCAACCGCGAAATCAGCAAGGTTGAGGCCCGCTTCAACACCCTCCACAAGCAGCTTGAAGAGCGTGACCGGGCCGTCAACTACATGGACGACCAGCGCCGGGTAGACGCGCAGCGCATCGCCGAATTGCAGCTTCAATTGCCCGAACTGCAAAAGAAGATAGAAACCAGCCTCAGCCGGGTTCAGTTGGTAGAGCAGCAGATTCCCCAATTTGCCCAATATCAGGCCGCCCTGGACCAAATCCGCGACGACCTCCGCCGCCACCGTGAAAATATGGATTTCCAGATGGCCCAGCGCGAACGGCTCATGAAAAACTGGAACGAGGCCGCCGAAGCCCAGGCCCGCCGCATGGATGAATTTGAAGGCTCGATGGAAAAATACGCCGAGCACTATCAGCTCAACAAACGCGCCCTGGAGTCGCTTTTGGAGTTTCAAGACCGCCTGCAGCGCGACCAGCACCGCGCCAACGAATTGCAGCGCCTGGCCGAAAATCGCCTGCAAGCAGAAATGGAAAAGTGGCAGGCCGATTACGAGCAGCGCTGGAAAAAGCAGAGCATGGAGTGGAAACCTAACTTTACCGATCTACAAAAAAGCATCGAACTGCTGCAAAAGCAGGTAGATGGCCTGGGCCAGCAGGGTGAATCGATCCAAAAACAGATAGAACTCATCCTGCAAATCATTGAAGAAGACGTGCATAACCGCACCATCGCTGCTCAAGACTGGCGCCAGCGCTTTGAAGAGTTAGCCAGCATCCAGCAGGATTAGCCCATGCGCGTCATCGGCACAGCCGGCCATGTGGACCATGGCAAATCAACCCTGGTTAAAGCCTTAACCGGCATTGACCCCGACCGGCTCAAAGAAGAAAAACAGCGGGCCATGACCATTGACCTGGGTTTTGCCTGGCTCACCCTGCCCTCAGGTGAGTCGGTGGGGGTGGTAGATGTGCCCGGCCACCAGGATTTTATCAAAAATATGCTGGCCGGCGTCGGCGGCATTGACGCCGCCCTGTTTGTGATTGCCGCCGATGAGGGCGTTATGCCCCAAACCCGCGAGCACCTGGCTATTTTAGATTTGCTTGAGATTCCACGCGGCCTGATTGCCCTCACCAAAGTGGATATGGTAGCCGACGAAGATTGGCTGGAACTGGTTCAGGCCGACATCGCCGAAACCGTAGCCCACACCGTTTTAGCCAACGCGCCCATCATGCCGGTTTCAGCCTTACGCGGTACCGGTTTAAAAGAGCTAACCCACGCCCTGGACCAACTGCTGGCCCAGGCCCCGCCCCGCCCCAACCGCGGCCGGCCTCGCCTGCCGGTTGACCGCGTCTTTTCCATGAGCGGCTTTGGCACGGTAGTTACCGGCACGCTGCTCGATGGCCAGTTGCAGGTGGGCCAGGAAGTAGAAATCCTGCCGCAGGGCCTCAAAACCCGCATCCGCGGGCTGCAAGCCCACAAAAAAACGGTTGACCTGGCCCGGCCCGGCTCTCGTACCGCCGTCAATTTGACCGGCCTCAGCACCCAGGATTTGCGGCGCGGCAATGTGCTCACCACCCCCGGCTGGCTGGAACCCTCGCAGCTCATTGATGTTCAGCTCAAACTTTTGCCGGACTCTCCGCGCCCGCTGCGCCACAATCAAGAGGTTGAGGTGTTTAGCGGGGCCGCCGAGGTGTTGGGCTACACCCGCCTCTTGGGGGTGCGCCAGTTAGAACCCGGCCAAACCGGTTGGGTGCAGTTGCGGCTCAATGAACGGATTCCGGTCATCAAAGGCGACCGTTTTATCATCCGCCAGCCTTCACCCTCATTGACCATTGGGGGCGGCGTAGTGGTTGACCCCCTGCCCCGCCGCCGTCACCGCCGCTTTAGGCCAGAGGTGCTCAAACGCCTGGAAACCTTGCTGGCCGGCAGCCCCGAAGATGTGCTGCTGGCCGATTTAGACCGGCGCGGCCCCACCCCGGCCAACATCCTGGTGGCCGACTCGCGCCTGCCGGCCGCCATTGCCGCCGCGGCCCTGGAAACGCTTTTAAAGCGAGGCGATGTTTTTCCGTTAGCTGATTCTGTTGGACAAGTTGACAACTTGTCCAACCCTAAAGCTTTGGTCGCCTCGCGGGCCGGATGGGCTACCTTATTGGGACAAATCACCGCCATCCTGTTGGATTATCACACCCGCTTTCCGCTGCGCCTGGGCATGCCGCGCGGCGAATTAAAAAGCCGCCTCAAATTAGAAACCCGGCTCTTTAACGAAGCCATGCAGTTCGGCCAGCAGGAAGGAACGCTGGCCGCCACCGAGGCGGTGGTGCGGCTGTCAACCCACCGGGTTAAGTTTACGCCTGCCCAACAGGCCGCCATTGATAAACTTTTGGCCGAGTTTCGTCGCTCACCCTACAACACCCCCCTGCCCAAAGATGTGGCGGCCGCCATTGGGGAGGATGTTATGCTGGCCCTCATCGAAAACGGGCAGTTAACCCGCCTCTCGCCAGAAGTTATTTTATTGACCGAAACTTATCAGGGTTTTGTGGCCTGGCTCAAACGTTATCTGGCGGAACACCCCACAATCAATGTGGCCCAGGTGCGCGACATCTTCAAAACCAGCCGCAAATATGCCCTGGCTTTGCTGGAATACACCGATGAGCAGCGTTTAACCCGGCGCGTGGGGGATGAGCGGGTATGGCGAGAATAACAGGCTATTGTTGGGCGGCCGGTTTCACAGCCGCGGCCTCCACCTGCTGCGGATGCGTTATCCGGCTGGAGTCGCCATCGGAAACGTAATATTCCTGAGGATTAATGTCAAAATAGGTCAGCCAATAATCCAGCGAGGTGTCTGTGATCTCTAACCGGGCGATGTGGTAAGGCTCAAAAGTGGGATCAAAAGGAGAAACATTGGGGCCGCCCCAGGCCGCAGCATTGGCGGCATAGCTATAACTGTAATCCCCCCACTGGCCTGCTTTCAAAAATTCCAGGGTATAAGGAAAACCGCCAAAAGGAACCGATAAGCTCTGCACCTTGTAGCCGGGGGCCATTTCTTGAATCACATGCTGGCTAACGGCCAACTCCCAGTAAATCCGCTCGGCCGTCGCCACCGATAAGTCAGTATGGCTGACCGTATGGCTGCCAATCTCCATCCCCAGGTCAACCAGCAGTTGCACCTTGGCTTTGGCCCAATCCGACTGCCCAAACACGGAGTAATAATTATTTGTATCGTTGCCCAATACAAAAAATGTGGCTCGCGTGGGCCAGTCCTGGGGATGCTGGCTGTGAAAATTTAAAAGAATCCCCACCGCGCTGTCCGCATCAATGGTGTGATCGTCCAAAACTCTAAATTGGCTGATGTCGGAGTCGTCAAAGGTAAGCACAATGGGTTTTTTTCCGGGGGGCACGTCGGGCAGGCCGTGAACAATATCAATAAAATTGACCGGGTAATAGCCGCTTTGCCACAGCCGCTCCAAATCGGCCCGTAAATTTTCTGGGGTGCGCTGATAGCGCAGCTCAGGATAACCCAGGCGGTGATATTCCAGCACCAGCACTTTGCCCAGCTCATTGGCCCCGGCAAAGTAGGGGCGCGGGGTTGACACAACCGGAGGCGGCACAGTTGGCCGGGCCAGCGAACTGCCCCCATCATTCAGCACGATGCCGCTGTGGGGAGTCGCCGTTACAAAGATAATCCCCGGCGAGGTGGGCGCAGCCGGTTCCGCCGGCTGAAACAGGTTACAGCCGGTTACAGCCCAGCCTATCAAGCTCAAGAGGAGTAACCACCTCGCTTGCAACAAATTTGCTACCTTTGACCCAACATGATTTATTTATTGTAAAGTAAATTAACATAATTGACAAACTATCACGCTAAAAACGGAGAAAACACCGTAGCAGAGGCCCAGGGGCGCCGCCCTACGGTGAGATAGGAGAAATTTCTTGGCTGACCCTCTCAATTTAAACATCTTGCTCATCTCTACCTACGAGATGGGCCGGCAACCTTTTGGGCTGGCCTCGCCGGCCGCCTGGCTGCGCCAGGCCGGCTTTGATGTGCGCTGCCTCGACCTCTCGCTTGACCCGCTCGACGCGGCGGCCGTTCGCGCCGCCGGGCTGATTGGCTTCTATGTGCCGATGCACATGGCTACGCGCATGGCCGTCCCCATCATTGCCCAGGTGCGGCAGCTCAATCCCGCCGCCCACCTGTGCGCCTTTGGCCTGTATGCCCCCGTCACCGCCGATTATTTGCACAGCCTGGGGGTTGACGCCCTCCTCGGCGGCGAATTCGAGTCTGGCCTGGTAGCTCTCGCCAGGCGAATCGGCGAATCGGCGAATCGGCGAATCAACGAGGAAGCGAAGTATAACCAAACCACGCCCCCCGCTCTACACCCCCCGCTCCCCTGCTCTTCCACTCCCCCTCCCCTCATCTCCCTGGCCCGCCAGCCCTTCCTCACCCCCGACCGCCGCGATTTGCCGGCCTTGTGCCGCTATGCCCACCGGGTCAAAA
>CAZDMM010000040.1:0-19903 GCA_964505845.1 uncultured Caldilineaceae bacterium | reverse complement strand
CACCAGCATCAAGGCGCTGCCGGCCATGGTATAGATGAAGAATTTGAGCGAGGCATAAATCCGGCGCTCACCGCCCCAGCGCCCAATCAGCAGGGCCATAGGGATAAGGCTGGCTTCCCAGAAAAGGTAAAACAGGAACAAATCCAGCGACATAAAGACGCCCAGCATGGCCGTTTCTAGCACCAATAACAGAGCCATATATTCTTTGACCTGCTCGGTGATAGCGCTCCAGGAGCTGAGCACGGCAATCACGGAGAGAAAGGTGGTCAAGATGACCAAGAACAGGCTGATGCCGTCTACCCCGATGTGATAATTAATGTTGAGGGAGGGAATCCAGGCGGCAAACTCGGTAAATTGAAAACCGGCCGAACCGTCCACAAAGAAAAAGTAGAAGGACAGCGAGATGACCAGATTGACCAGGGCCGCCAGCAGCGCCACCCAGCGCACCGCGTTAGGGTTATCGCGGGGTAATAAAGCCACCGCCGCCGCTCCCACCAGAGGAATAATCAACAACAGCGAAAGAGCCATGGGCTACTCCAAATTTATCTCAAAAAGAAATAACTGATCATCACCAACACGCCGATAAAGGTAGCCAGGGCGTAGTGGCGCAGATAACCGCTTTGCAGCAGGTTCGACATCCGCCCTAACCAGCCCACACCTTTAGCCAGCCCATCCACCAACACCCCATCAATGATGGCCTTATCGCAGCCCAAAAATAAGCCGTCGGCCAGGAGGCGGAACGGTTTGACCAGGAGGAAATCGTACAACTCATCCACGTAATATTTATTGGCCAGCAAGACAAAAATGGGCCGCCAGGCGCGGGCCATGTTTTGGGGAATGGCCAGATTGACCACATAGAAAAAGTAGGCCAGGGCAATCCCGACAATTGAAACCACCCCGGAAGTGACCAGCAGCCCTACCTCGGTGCCAAAGGCCAGGTGATGTTCTGCCGCGCCATGTTCTACCACCGCATAAATGGGCGCCAGCCATGCATCCAGGGCGTGCGGCAGGCCCAAAAATACCGGCAGGCCCAGCAGTCCGCCCAGGATTGACAGCGCCGCCAGGGTGGTCAGGGCAAACGTGATGGGGGTGCGGCTTTCGTGGGCGTGCTCATACAAATGATGGTCGCGGGGTTGGCCGTGAAAGGCAATAAAAATGGCCCGGAAGGTGTAAAAGGCGGTCAAACCGGCGGTCACAATGCCAACCATCCACAAAATGGGTGAAACCTCAAAGACCTTGCCCAGGATCTCGTCTTTGGAGAAGAAGCCGGACATCAGCGGAAAGCCGGCCAGCGCCAATCCGCCGATGACAAACGTGCCGTAGGTAATCCTCATTTTGTTTTTCAGGCCGCCCATGCGCCGGATGTCAATCACATCGTGCAGGGCGTGCATGACCGAGCCGGCCCCTAAAAAGAGCAGCGCCTTGAAGAAGGCGTGGGTGGTCAGGTGGAACATGCCGGCGGTGTAGGCCCCCACGCCAACGGCCATAAACATGTAACCGAGTTGGCTCACGGTGGAATAGGCCAGCACCCGCTTCAGGTCAACCTGCACCAAGGCAATGGTGGCGGCAAACAAAGCGGTAATCCCCCCAATCGTCGCCACAAAAAACGATACCTCCGGCGCGGCGGCGTACAGGGCATTGCTGCGCACAATCATATACACCCCGGCCGTAACCATCGTGGCGGCGTGAATCAGGGCCGAAACCGGCGTCGGGCCGGCCATGGCATCGGGCAGCCAGACATACAGCGGAATCTGGGCGCTTTTGCCCATCGCGCCGATGAACAACAACAGGGTAATCCAGGTAATCACCTGCGGCGCGGTCTCGGCTACCAGCGGCGTTTGAGCAAAAACACCGGCAAAGTTGAGCGTACCAAAGGTACTCCAAATCAAAAAGACGCCCAGGGCAAAGCCGACATCCCCTACCCGGTTGACAATAAAAGCCTTCATCCCGGAGGCCGGCGGCGAGAGCAGCGGCGACAACTTGACCGGCGCGGCGCCCGCTCCCAACTCAATCGGCGCTTGGGCTTCGTCTTCGCGGTCATACCAAAAACCGATCAGCAGGTAAGAGCAAACGCCGACCAGTTCCCAGCCGACATACATCATCAGGTAGTTGTCGCCCAGCACCAGAATCAACATCGAGGCGATGAAGAGGTTGAGGAAGGTGAAAAATCGGCTAAAATCACGGTCGGCGTGGGCATGGCCGTGCTCATCAGCGTGAACCATGTACTCGGTGGCGTAAACGTGGATGAGGAAGCCTACGCCCGTTACCACCAGCACCATCAGCAGCGAGAGCGGGTCAACCAGCAGGTTGACATCAATACTTAAATCGCCGATGGTGCTCCAATTCCACAAGGGCACAATAACGCTTTTGGCTTCCTGGCCGGACAACTGAAAGAAGGCCCCCACGCCCACCAAAAAAGCCAGCAGCACCACCAGCGGCCCCACCCATCGAACCACCCCCGGCCCCAGGCGGCGGCCCCAAATTCCGTTTATCAGCACGCCCACCAGCGGCAGAGCAATGGTAAGCCAGATCAGTTGGATCATAAATCACCTCTACCAGGAGGCAGTGATCAGTAGTTACTGTTTACTGACTACTGTCTACTGACTACTGTCTACTGATTACCCCTTCAACGAGTTTATCTGATCAACATTCACCGCAGTTTTGTGGCGGTTCAATTCCACCAACAGGGCCAGGCCAATGGCCACCTCAACCGCCGCCACCGCCATAATCATAAACACAAAAATCTGGCCGGTGGGCGAGTCCAGATAGCGAGAGAAAGCCAGAAAGGTCAAATTGACCGCGTTCATCATCATTTCCACACACATCAAAATGACAATCACATTTTGCCGGATTAATACCCCACCCGCGCCGATAGCAAACAAAATCGCGCCCAGCAGCAAATACCACTGCACCGGAACTGAGTCAATCATTGAGTCGCCCTCCCAATCTGCTGCGTTTGTAATGCTGGGCCAGCCAGACCACCCCAATCACGCCCACCGATAGCAACACGCCGACCATTTGAAACGGCAGCACATAATCGGTAAAAAGCACGGAGCCGATAAGCTGTACCTGGCCAAACTGCTGCACCGCCTCGGCGGTAAAGCTGCCGCGCGCGCCCTGAATAACGTTTTCATATACCGCCGTACCGACCACCGTCAACAAAATCAAACTCAACACAATCAAAAAGACGTTACGCAGCGTCAGCCATTGCGTCACCTGTTCCCCCAATTCCGCACCCAACAACATCACCACAAAAAGGAACAGCACCACAATCGCCCCGGCGTAGACCAAAATCTGCACAATCCCCAAAAATTGGGCGTTGAGCATAAAATAAAAGACCGCCAGGGTACAAAAGTTGACCAGCAAACTCAGCGCGCTGTGAACCAGGTTACGGTTAAAAACCACCCCCAGCGCCGAGACAACCGCGATGGCCGCTAAAGCCAGGAAAAGATATTGTGACATAGTTTTTTAGCTTCAAATGTTGGATGATTGGCTCTCATCCAGCGCCTCGTCATAAGGTGGCAGGGGCGCTGAACGAAAAAATTATGTGACACACCGCCAGCGTATGAAAATACGCACTACGCACTATAACGTGGTGCGTAGTGCGTGGGTGAAGAGCTTTTTTTTGACTGGTGTCCAAACTGAGTTTGGACACCCAATTACGTGGCGAAACTAAGTTTCGCCACGAGAAGACCAAAATTTGGACGTGTAGTAACTTTCACTGTTACGTCGTGGCCCACGTATCCGTGTCCACAAACACCTTGTCATCCCGAATGACGATGTGGGGCGGGTCGTGCGGCTCTAAAAGTCGCTGTTTGGTGTAGATGGCATCCCAACGATTGTATTCGGACAGGGCAAAATCGTGCTCCAACACTATCGCCTCGGTGGGACAGGCTTCCGCACAATAACCGCAAAAGATACAGCGCAGCATGTTGATTTCGTAAGTTTTGGCGTAGCGTTCCCCCGGCGAGCGGCGGTCGTTGTCGCTATTTTCGGCCGCTTCCACATAGATACAATCGGTGGGGCAGGCCGCCGCGCACAGCGAGCAGCCGATACAGCGCTCCAGGCCGTTCTCGTACCGTTTCAACACGTGCCGCCCCCGGAAACGGGGATACACCGCCACCGGCTCATCCGGGAACTGGTTGGTCACCGGCTTTCTGAACAAATATTTTAACGTCACGCCCATAGCTTTGGCTAATTCCGCCGAGCCTGTGATGACTTCTTTGACTTCATTAATCATAGGCTTTTCCTTGATTGGTAACTGGAGATTGGTAATTGGTAATTAATTCTTCAATTACCAATCACTAATTACCAATTACCAGCCACCAATCACTAATCTCAAAACCTCAACACCGCAATCACCAACGCCGTCACGGCCAGGTTAATCATCCCGACCGGCAGCAAGAACTTCCAGCAAAATCTCATCATTTTATCAAAGCGCACGCGGGGGATGCTGGCCCGCACCCACATAATCACAAAAATCAGCGCCGCCAGCTTGAGCAAGAAATAAAGCGGCTGCAAGATAGGGAGTTGCGTCGCCAACGGCCCCTGCCAGCCGCCCAAAAACAGGGTGGCCGCGATGCCGCTCATCACAATCATGTGAACGTATTCCGCCCCAAAAAAGAGGCCGAACTTCATCGCGCCGTACTCGGTGGCAAAGCCGCCAATCAACTCATTTTCCGTTTCCGGCAGGTCAAAGGGGGCGCGGCCCGCTTCGGCCAGGGCGCTGATAAAATAGATGATGAAAGAGACGGTCAGCATGGGGAAAAAGAAAATATTCCAGCCCAGGCCAAAAAAGCCGCCCTGCTGCTTGACAATCTCGTTGAGCTGCATGGAGCCGGCCACCAAAATCACCGGCAGCACCGCCAGGCCCATCGGCAGTTCATAACTCAACATTTGCGAGCTGGTGCGGAGTCCACCCAGCAGGGAGTATTTATTGTTGCTCGACCAGCCGCCCAGGATCACGCCATACGTCCCCAGGCTGCCCACCGCCAGCAAATACAAAATCCCAATGTTGACATCGGCAATCCAGGGATTGATGATAATTTTGGCTCCCAGCACCTCAAACGGCAGCTCAATCGGCTGGCCGGCAATAGGAATCACGGCAAAGGCAATCAAAGCCGGCACCAGCGACAGCCCCGGCGCAATCAAATAAACAATCCTGTCCACGTGGCCGGGGATGACTTCTTCTTTGAAGAACATCTTGAGCATGTCGGCCAAAATTTGCAGCGAGCCGTACTTGCCGGCCCGGTTGGGGCCATAGCGCATGGTAAAACGGGCCACCATCTTGCGCTCAACCACGGTCAGGCCGCCAAACGCCAGCATCAATACCGTTGCCAAAATACCGGCCTGGATTATCAAAACAATGTATGGAATGATGATTGCTGGGTCCATGAGTATTATTCCCAAAGGAACTGATGGAATTAAGGGAACTAAAGGAACTTCATCCCTTCAGTTTAGCTGGTATCCAAACTGAGTTTGGACACCCAATTGCGTGGCGAAACTGAGTTTCACCACGAGAAAACCCCGCAGGGGTGACGCGAAGCGCCCCCTAGATTCTAACCTTATAAACCAAGATTCGAGCGATTTCTCCCCGCTTCGCGGCTCGAAATGACATGGGTGGCGTAAGTCCTGAACTGCATTCTTTGCAGTTCCCTAAGTTCCCTTTTTTTGAATTTTGACCGTTCCCTGCGACGCTCCCGGCCCCAGCAGCGTTTCTGCGGGGCGACCGGCCAGGTTGCGGGCCAGCAAAGCCACGCCCTCATTCAGCATGCGGTTGACCCGCACCAGCAGCGCCAGCGAGGTTCCATTCCGGGTGATGGTGACGGTATCGCCGTTAGCCAGCCCCAGGCGCTGCGCATCGCTGCGAGAAAGCAGCACCGCCGGCTGCCGAATATGGGGCTGCATCAAATCGGCCTCAGCCAGCAGCCGGCCATCATCATACAAAAAGCGCGGCGCGACCAGCGTCAAACCTGAATCTGTATTAACCGGAGCCGCCGGAGCGATAAAACGCAGCGGCAGTTTAGCCTCGGCGTGTTCGGCCAGGGTGGCCCACTGCACGCCCTCGCGCACGCTGGCGGTGTAGCTCATGCCGTGATAGATGTAATGGCTGGTGCGGCGGGCCAGCGAAACCGGGGCGGTGAGATTCTCAAATTTCATCTCGCGGTAGAGCGGTACGGCCTGGGTAATCTCGGCCATTACCCCGTCGGCAGAAGCGTAGCCCCAATCGGCCCCCATCTGCCCGGCGAGGGCGGTCACAATCAACCAATCGGCCCAGGCTTTACCCGGCGCCGGTACGCCGGGGTCAAAGGCTTGCACCCGGCGCTCGGCGTTGGTAAAGGTGCCGTCTCGCTCGGCCACAGCCCGCGCCGGCAAAACCACATCGGCCAATTTAGCCGTTTCGGTCAGGAACAACTCCTGCACCACCAGAAAATCCAAATTTTCCAGCGCCGCTCGATAAGCCGCGCTTTCCGCCGCCGGGTCAATCCCGGCAATGAGCATCCCTTTCACCGGCGACCCTGCGGCCAACATCTCCTGGGCCGACAACCCCACCGCGCCGGCTTCAACCGGCGCATAACCCGGCAACCGGTCAGGCACAATTCCCATATCGGCGGCCCCCCGGCTGTTGGCGTGCGGCAGCACGGCGATAATGCCGTTATCAGGCTTGCCGGCGTGACCCGTCACCAGGGCCAACGCTTCCAGAGCGGCACGCAGGGCCGGGTCATTGCCGGCTTCCAGGCCAAAGAAAATAAGGCCATTTTGGGCTTCGGCAAAGACTTTGGCAGCGGCCTCAATCTCCTGAGCCGAGAGGCCGGTAACGGCGGCTACTTTTTCGGGCGCATAATTTTGCAATGCTTTCTCTAAATCGGCAAAACCGCTGGTGCGGCTGTCCAGCCACTCTGTAGCGACCAGTCTTTGCTGCACCACCGAGGCCAGCAGCCCCAGGGCCAGGTGCGCCGCCGTACCGGAGCGATAGCGCAAGGTGGTTTTGGCTTGCGCGTCGAGCTTGGTGCGCCGCACTCCGGCATTGATGAGATGCGCCCCTCGCTTGACGGCTGCTCCGGCGACCCGCAGGTAGAAAATCGGCGCTTCTTCATCCAAATCACAGCCGACCACCAAAATGGTGGCGCCTTTGCCCACGCGCCCCCAATCGGTGCCAACACCGACCCCGGCGGTGTGAGCGGTTTCATCCTCCAAAGCGGCGCTCAGGCCGACTCGATGGTCAACATTATTGGTCCCGATGACCTGGCGGAAGAATTTTTGAAACAGGTACACATCTTCATTGGACAGGCGCGCTCCGGCCAGGCCGCCCAGGGCGTTAGCGCCGTGCGCCGCTTTGATTGCGCCAAATTTTTCGGCAATCAAGGCCAGGGCCTCGCCCCATTCGGCCTCAACCAACTGGTCGCCTTTGCGAATGAGCGGCAGGCTCAAGCGGTTGGGGCTGCCGTTGAAGTGATGCCCAAAGCGGCCCTTGTCGCAAATCCAGATTTCATTGACCGCTTCATTCTGGCGGGGCATAATCCGCTTGATCTGGCCGGTGCGAGTCCCCAAAACAGTGTTGCAGCCCACGCTGCAATGGTTGCAAATGCTGGGCACGTTGGTCAATTCCCAAGCCCGCGCCCCAAAGCGAAAGTCACGGCTGGTCAGCGCCCCCACCGGGCAGATGTCGGTGGTGTTGCCGGAGTAGTGGCTGTCAAAGGGCGGGTTGGAATAGGTAACGATGTGGGCGTGGCGGCCTCGCTCCTCGATGGCCAGCACCGGATCGTGGGCAATTTCTGATTGAAAGCGGGTGCAGCGGGCGCAGATGATACAACGCTCCATATCCAGCACAATCAAATCGCCCAGGGGATACTTTTTGGGGAAGTGCTGCTTGTCCTCGTAGTCAAAGCGGCTCACCCCCGGCCCATGCCGGATGGTCAAATCTTGCAGCGGGCACTCGCCGCCCTTGTCACACACCGGACAATCCAGCGGGTGGCTGGTCAGCAGAAATTCCAACACGGCCTTGCGGTCATCCAGCGCTGCCGCCGAGTTGACCTTGACCGCCATGCCTTCGGAGACCGGGGTGGTGCAGGCCGTGGTCGGCTTGGGCATGAAGCGAATCACCGGCTTGCCGTTTTCATCCAACTGCGGCTGTTTGGTGGCCGGGTCTATCACCGGTGTGCCGACTTCCACCAGGCACATGCGGCACATGCCCACCGGGTCAAGCTTGGCATGGTAGCAAAAAACCGGGATTTCGTTGCCAATGCGCTTGGCCGCTTCTACAATTAACGTTCCTTTGGGAACGGTGACTTCAACGCCGTCTATGGTAAGAGTGACTTGGTCTGACATTTTTCCCCTAAAAGACCGCCGACCGCCGACAGATGACCGCTGTCCCCCGTCTACGGTCTGCCGTCTACCGTCTATAGGTACATATGCACCAGATTCTTCTGCGGCTGCCGTCCTTCCGGTTCCTCGTTGACGGCCAGAGCTTCGTACTCCGGGCCAAAGAGCTTCATGCTGGTGCGCACGCCGGGGATGACAAATTCGCCCAGCAGGCAGAAGCAGTTGTTTTCCATCTGGTCAATGATGGTTTTGAGCAATTCCACATCTTTTTTGGTGCCCCGGCCTTCGCGCAGCTTGGCGTAAACGCCCACCAGCCAGTGGGTGCCTTCGCGGCAGGGGCTGCATTTGCCGCAGCTTTCGTGCTTAAAGAATTTGACATTCTTCTCGGCGGCCCAGACGGCGTCTACGGTTTCATCCAAAATAATGAAAGAGGCTGAACCGAGCATCGTGCCGGCGGCGGCCATGGCCTCGTAATCCATGGTCGTATCCAGTTTGTCCGGCCCGATAATGGCCGATGAGGCCCCGGCGGGCAAAATCCCCTTGACCGCTTTACCATCAATAATCCCGCCGCCGCACTCCTCAATCAAATAGCGGATGGGCGTCCCCAAGGGCAACTCATAGTTGCCGGGCCGGTTGACCCGTCCGCTGAGCGAGAAAATTTTGGTGCCGGGACTTTTTTCCGTGCCGTACTGACGATACCACTGCGCGCCGTTGGCGATAATCGGCGGGACGTTGGTGAGCGTTTCCACATTATTGATGACGGTCGGCTTGGCGTACAGACCCTCCACCGCCGGAAAAGGCGGGCGGCTGCGCGGCTGGCCCATCAACCCTTCCAGGCTGTTGAGCAGGGCCGTTTCCTCGCCGCAGATGTACGCGCCCGCGCCCAGGTGCAGGTGAATATCCAGCGAAAAGCTGCTGCCCAGGATGTTTTTGCCCAAAAAGCCTTTGGCGTAGGCCGCGTCAACGGCTTGCTGCAAGCCCTGCGGCCCGTTGAACACCGGCTTGAACTCCCCGCGACCGTAAATATAGGCCGTTTCCGCGCCCACCGCATAGGCGCACAAAATGACGCCCTCGATGAATTGGTGCGGGTTGGACTCCATAATCTCGCGGTCTTTGAAGGTGCCGGGTTCGCTCTCATCGGCGTTGACCACGATATATTTGGGGAAGATATTTTTGGGGATAAAGCTCCATTTCATGCCCGCCGGAAAACCGGCCCCACCGCGTCCGCGCAGGCCGGAGGCTTTGACCTCATTCATCACCTCATCCGGCGTCATTTCGGTGATGGCCCGCTTCAAGCCTTTGTAGCCGTCGTTGGCCAGGTAAACTTCAATATCACGGATATTTTCAACGTCGCGGTGTCGCAGCAGGACGTGTTTTTCTAAAAGATTATTCCCCATATTTTTCCCTTTATGATAACTCACCGGCGGCCTCAGCCCTGGCTAGTTATTCTTTGAACTCCCCCCAGCTTGTCCAGTTATTTGGATCATTTTCATACTGCTTGAGCACAGCCAACGCCTCAGCCAAAAGAGCTTCATCACCAGCGGGGTCGACTGGCCCTTCGTGACTCTCATCTTCCAGGATAGCAGAGCCGGATTGATGCAACAAACGAATTAATTCCTGACGCACCACCCGGCGGACAAGGGTTTCCAGTTCTGCTAAACTGACAGTAACCGTCACTTCACTTGCGCTAACTTCACTTATCATAATCACTACCTCCGCCCAAGGCTGCTACTTTGCCTCGCGCAACCGCTCGATCACCTCATCAATCTGCTCGTCGGTCAAATTCTCGTAATAATCCAGGTTGATTTGCATGCAGGGCGCTTTATCGCAAGCGGCAATGCACACCACCGGCTCCACCGTGAACAGGCCGTCTTCGGTCGTGCCGCCCTCCGGCCCCAGGCCCATGCGCTCACAGAAACGGCGATAAAATTGCTCCGCGCCGCGCAGGGCGCAGGGCAAATCGGTGCAGACCTGCACCATATATTTGCCCACCGGCTCTTTGCGAAACAGGGTATAAAAGCCAATAATCGAGTGGACGTGCGTCACCGGAATCTCCAGCGCCTCGGCTACGGCGGCGATATCATCATCATCCAGCCAGTTTTTCTCTCGCTGCGCCAGGTACAGGGCCGGCAGCACCGCCGACATCTTGCGGTCCGGCGGGTATTTTTTCAAAATCTCATCCAGTTCTTGTTGTTCTTTTTCCGACCACATGGTGAGGTCCTTGAGTAATTGGTAATTAGTAATTAGTAATTAAACGTGTTGCGTGGTGCGTGAAACCTGACACTTGACACCTGACACGCTTTATCGGTCCACTTCCCCCAACACAATATCAATCGAGCCGATGATGGCAATCAAATCCGAGACATAACCGCCTTTAGCCATGGTGTGGGTGGCTTGCAGGTTCACAAACGATGGTCCGCGCACCCGCAAGCGGTGGGGAATAGATGTCCCGTCGCTGACCAGGCCAAAACCCAGCCAGCCTTTGGGGTTCTCGGCCACATAATAAATCTGCCCCAGCGGCGGGCGATAGCCTTCCGTCACCAATTTGAAATGGTGAATCAGCGACTCCATGCTGCTGGAAATCTCCTCACGCGGCGGCAGGGCCACCTTGCGATCTTCGGTGCGGTGGGGGCCGGGCTTGATCTTGTTGACGGCCTGCTCGATGATGCGCACGCTTTGGGTCAACTCCTGCACCCGCACCACGTAGCGAGCGTAACAGTCGGCTTCGGTGGCGGTGGGTACTTCAAAATCAAAGTGGTCATAGCAGGAATAGGGGCGCACCTTGCGCAAATCCAGCGGCACCCCGGCGGCCCGCAGCATCGGCCCGGTGACGCCCAGGGCAATGGCTTCGGCCGCCGGCAAATACCCGATGCCTTTGGTTCGGCTCAACCAGATGGGGTTGTCCATGAGCATGTCGTTAAAGCCCTTGAGCGCCTCGTTAAATTCCTGCAAAAAGGCGCGCGTGGCATCCAGAAAAGCGCCCGGCAAAGGCCAGCGCAGCCCGCCGACGCTAAAATAACTGACCGTCATGCGCGCCCCGCAGGCCATTTCGAACAAATCCAAAATGCGCTCTCGCATGTGAAAGCAGTACATCACCAGGGCGTGGCCGGTGCCGCTCACGTCCATCGCGTGGGTGCCGAGCCAAATCATATGGCTGGCGATGCGCTGCAACTCGGCGCAGATGACCCGCACGTATTGAGCATATTCCGGGATTTCCACGTCCAGCAGCTTTTCCACCGCCAGCACGTAGGCCAGGTTATTGTTCATCGGCGCGGCGTAATCCATGCGGTCGCAGTAGGGAATGAACTTCTCATACCGCTTGTTCTCGCCGGTTTTCTCAAAGCCGGAGTGCAGGTAGCCCAGTTCCGGGCTAACCTTGAGCACCACCTCGCCGTCCAGCTCAACCGCCAGGCGCAGCACGCCGTGTGTGGCCGGGTGGTGCGGGCCGAGGTTGAGCACCATGTGCTCATCGGTGTCCATATCCTCCGGCAGTTCGGTGAGGTAGGATGGCCCGACCATAATCTGCTTGCCCAGGTGGGCAAAGCGGGGGTTGTGACGGTCGTGGCTAAAATAGACCGGCTCGCCGCCCAGGGGATAATCTTTGCGCAGGGGATGGCCAACCCAATTATCGGGCATCAAGATGCGGTGCAGCCAGGGGTGACCCTGAAAGTTGATGCCCATCAGGTCATAGGTTTCGCGCTCCAGCCAATCGGCTGTAGGCCAGACATCGGTTACGCTGGGCAGGGTGGGCAGATTTTCGCGCTTGCCGTTGCTAGCGCCAGAGCCTGGCTGGTCAGGAATCTCCACCAGCATGCGCAAAAATTTATTGTGGGGGACGGAGTACAGTTCGTAATTGACCGCAAAGCGGGGCGACTGGCCCAACTTGAGCCGGTCAGTTCCATACACGTCCACCAGCAAATCGTAGCGAGTTTCGGGGTCATCCCGCAGAAAACGAGCCACTTCGTGCATCTGTTCGGCGGCCACGGTGATGGTGGTCTCACCCCGAAATTCCGAGTACCCTTTGACCCTCGCCGGCAGGGTGGCTTGTAATTTTTCAATGGTAGAGTCGGTCATAACATCATTACCTGAGTTTATACGACAAAAGGTAAAGCGTAAAACGTAACGGTTGTAGGTGGAAAAAATTATATCAGGTAAGTCATTACGTTTTACGTTTTATTGGGAGCCAAGTTAGATTACACTTTGTAACAATGCTACTCTCGGATTCCTAACTTTTCCTCAGCCCGGATTTTCTTTTGCAGCATGGTGATGGCGTAGATAAGCGCCTCCGGTCGAGGCGGGCAGCCCGGCACATACACATCCACCGGCAAAATTTTGTCAACCCCCTGCACGATGGCGTAATTGTTAAACGGGCCGCCGCACGAGGCGCAGTCGCCCATGGCAATAACCCACTTGGGATAGGACATCTGGTCGTAAATACGTTTGATGACCGGGGCCATTTTGTTGGAGACCCGGCCGGACACAATCAGCAGGTCGGCCTGGCGCGGCGAAGCCCGGAACACTTCCGAGCCAAAGCGGGCAATATCAAAACGAGACATGCCCGTAGCAATTTGCTCAATGGCGCAGCAGGCCAGGCCAAACAACAACGGCCAGATGGAGTTGGAACGGCCCCAGTTGACCGCATCTTCCAGGCGAGCTAAGGCAATGCCCATGCTGCCGGTCTTGCCTTCGGCTTCTGCCAGACCGGGCAAACTCGGCGAACCTACAGCTACTCCCATTGCAAAGCTCCTTTCTTCCACACGTAGATGTAGCTCTCCACCAACAGGATGGCAAAAAGGCCGATTTGCAGCAGACCGTACCACCGTAAATCCCAAAACAGCACCGCCCAGGGGTAAAAGAACAGCACTTCGATGTCGAACAAAATAAAGAGCATAGCGACCATATAATATTGAATGGGCACTTTGCGGCGGGCGTCGCCGTAGCTCAATTTACCCGATTCGACGACTTCGTCTTTGGCCTTGTTAGGACGGCGCGGCCCCAGAAAATGAGGCACGAACAATGAGATAAAAGCGATCGAGGCGGAAACCAAGAAGAAGATCAGCAGCGGTACATAGTCGGACGGCACGACAGCCTCCTTTTACCCCCCCCTGCGGAGAGGCGCGCGAATTTTTACAAACTAAACTGTAAAAATTAATTCTTGTTCAGTTTATCACAAGGGTTCTTACTTGTCAAAAGGCTAATTTACGCAATCGCACCACATGGGCCTATAATCCGGTTATGCCTGGCTTATTGTCCAAACCTACTTTAACAGCTCTTTTCTTCTTCCTTATTTCATTCTTCTTCCCCCTACTCACCGCCTGTGCCTTACAACCCAATGACCTGCTCCTCAAAGCCGGCCTCATCACCCCAACCCCCACCCCCGACCCTTTCGACCAGTACCGCGCTATCTTGCAGCCCTGGGCGCGGAACGATATTGAAACCGTCGGGCCGCTGCCGGCCTACCACCTCACCGCGCAGTTGAACCCGGACGGGAAGACCTTGATTGGGGCGATGCAAGTCACCCTGCCCAACCCCGGCCCGGAAGTCGTTTTTCGGCTCTACCCCAACCTGGACAATTACGGCGGCTCGATGCAGGTGACCACGGCCCTGGTCAACGGCGTGGCGGCGGACATTACCCCCCTTGCCGACGGCGCCGCCATCAAGCTAAACATACCACCCCTCGCCTCACCGGCCATCCTTCATCTCACTTTCACCGTCCAACTGCCCGGCCAACGCGGCCGAGACGAGCGAGACTACACCCTCTTCGGCTGGGACGGCGCGACCCTCAGCCTGCCCGGTTTTTATCCCACCCTGGCCATGCGGCAGGGCGACCGGTGGATTTTGGATACACCCCCGAAACACGGTGACGTGCTATTCAACGAGATGGCCCTGTACCGGCTTGGCCTGACCCTGCCCCACGACCTCGTAGTTGTCGCCAGTGGAGTCACTTTAAATGTACAGGACATTCCCGGCGGCCAGCGCACCTGGCATATCGCCGGCGGGCCGCTGCGGGATATGACGGTCATCGCCGGGCCGTTTCAGGCGGTCAGCGAGAGCGCCGCCGGGGCCACCGTCACCTCTTATTATTTGCCGGGCGATGACGCCGGCGCGGCGGCGGCCTTATCTCATGCCGCCGCCGCCCTACGCCTCTACAGCGATCTGTACGGCCCCTATCCCTACACCGAACTGGATGTGATTGAAGCGCCGCTGAACGTGCGCGGCATGGAGTACAGCGGCCTGGCCCTCATTGGGGAGGATTTGTACCGCCTCCGCTCCGAACTGACTTTTTTGGTGGCGCACGAGGTGGCCCATCAGTGGTGGTACAGCATGGTCGGCAGCAATCCCTACCAGTATCCCTGGCTGGATGAGGGCTTGACCGAGTACAGCGCCTTTGAATATTATCGGGGCGTTTTTGGGCCGGCGGAGGCGGAACGATTGCTGACCGGCCGCTGGCTCATCCCTTTTGAAGTGGCCAGCGCCGGCGGCATCGAGGGGCGGGTGGATCGCCCCGCCGCTGAGTTTGACCCGCCCAGCTATGAGCTGCTGGTTTATACCAAAGCCGCCCTCTTTTTTCACGCCTTGCAGCAGCAGTTGGGCGACCAGATGTACCGCCAGGTGATGCAAACTTACTACGCCGAGAATCGCTACCGGATCGTCACCCCTCAGACCTTTTTGGTCACGGCCCAGCGCGTCTCCGGGCAGAATTTGAATCCGCTGGCGGAGACGTGGTTGAGGTAACGCCTTTTAAGGAACTGATAGGTAATGGAACACGGAGTGACCCAGAGAAGCCTCAGAGGTTCACCGAGATTTTAACAAATTTTTCTCATTCCTCTGCGAATCTCTGCGCTAACTCCGTGCAGCTCTGTGTCCCTGAAAAGAAGGTTTTTTCAATCCCGCCGGATGGCCCGCCACTGCTCCCCGGCCGGCTCTACAAGCAGCACGGCCTCCCCCCCGATGAGGGCCGGGCGGATTTTGTCCCCCGTTTCAATGAATCCGCTGCTCACCGCTTGACCCGTTGGGGTGCGCACGCCGCTGATTCCGGCGGCAATAATCGCCTCCACCGGCTGCACCCCGCGCAATTCACGGATTTGTCCCACTGCAATAAAGCGGCCATCCTCGCCCGTAGAGGCCAGAGCCACCGCCGCCAGCGCGCCGATAATCCCGCCGCCGGTTCCGCCCAACGCCCGCAGAATAAGCTGGTGCGTGTCGGCAAGGTGACGAGCTTCTTCCTGCGTAACCAGGGTGGTTTTGGTGCGATAGCCGAACTCTACGGCCGGTTGTGGCAGGTCAAGGGCGACACACAAGCCGGGATCGCTGCCAGACTGGAAGCGGGCCAACATCAGGGCGGCCACTTCGTCGGCCACCTCGGTCAAATTCAGAGTGGTTTCATCCACCGAGAGGTGAATCACATTGGCGCTGTTGCGGGCGGTCATCGGCACGCGGGGATCATTGAGTAGTTGGTGGCGAGTAATGCCCAGCACAGGCCAGCGTTTGGTCAGAATGACAGCAAGGTCGCGGGCCAAGTGGCCGGTCCCCGGCGAGTCGAGAATGTCGGTATCATCCAGGCCAATATAAAGGGTTGACATAGAGCTATTCCTTTGCTATAATCATTTTGGGTATATACCCAAAATCGGCGAACAGTTATCAGTAAAACTGACTGCTGACCAGTGATAACTGTTCACTGATTACTGTTTACTGATAACTGTCCACTGATAACTTTCTTAAAAAAGGAGCAAACCATGACTAAAATATTTGTGCGTGAACGCCGTCATGTGGGTGAACTGGCCGGCCGTCCCCGCTTTGCCATTATCGGCGTGGAGGGCAGCGACTTGAAGTTCTTCAAACCGCATGTGCGCCGCAGCGAGTTGGACGCGATTGCGCAGAGCGTTGGGGCAGAGGTGGTGATTCTACCCCAGGGTGAGGCTGATCCGCAAGGGCAGGGCAAAGGTGAACGCCGCCGTCGGGGCAAGCATCAAGCCGGAGAGTAACCTTCATGCCTCGTCCGCGCAAACGGCGGCGCTTGCAGCACGACCCCCAGCCCGCCATCTTCAAACCCGTGGGGCTGCCTCTGGAAAAGTTGGAACGAGTCACCCTGCTGCACGAGGAGTTGGAAGCCCTGCGCCTGGCGGATTTGGAAGAGTTGCACCAAACTGAAGCGGCCGCGCACATGAGCGTCTCCCGTTCCACCTTTCAACGTTTGGTAACGGAGGCCCGCCGCAAAGTGGCCCTGGCTTTGGTTAATGGCGCAGCCCTGCAAATTGAGGGCGGCGTCTTCAGGGTGAGGGACGTGCGCTGGCACTGCGCCGATTGCGGCCGGGATTGGGACATCACCCACGGCAGCGGCCAGGGCCGGCCGGAAAGCTGTCCTCACTGCGGTAGTTCGGCTATCCGAGAAAAGTAGCCGGCATATAGCAGGTGCGGGGGAGCAGGGGTGCAAGGGAGAAGTTTTCTCCTCCGCACCCCTGCCCTTGCCTTCCCGTTTATCTTTTATAAATCCTCGTGCCCACATGCTCCCCGGCAATGGCGCGGGTGATGTTGCCCCGCTCCAGGCCGTTGACAATATAAAACTCGTGCAGGCTGCGAGCGTCGCGCAGGGCTTCGAGCATGCTGCGCTCCACCGCCAAATCCTCCAAATCGCGGGCCAGCAAGTCGTTGACCTCTATCTCCGGGATGAACCGGGCCGCCGGCTCTTTTTTGGGGTCGGCGGTGTAAAGCCCCTGCTCATCTTTAATCAAAATACAACGTTTAGCGCCCATCACTTCGGCCAGCAAAAACGCCCCGGCGTCGGTGCGGTGGGGCGGAATACGCCCCAGGGCCGGGGGACGCTCAAACAGGCCGTAAGGCGGCATGGCATGCACCACCGGTAGGCAGCCCAGGGTTAAATATTGGGCCAGCTTGGGCAGGTCGTCGTGACCGATTTTGATGCCGCCGTTTTGGCTCAATAGAATAGCCACCATCAAGGCGTTCTGCTCGCTGATGCTGGAACCCAAACGGGCCATGACCCCGGTGGGCATGCCCAAATCCATGGCAATGGCATAAGCGTGGCGAGCGCGGGTGCCGCCGCCGGTGGCAATCACAATTTTATGGGAGCGTCGGGCGGTCACCAACTCATCCAGAATGGGCAGCAGGGCAGCCCGGCCACGGTCAATAATACTTTGCCCCCCCACTTTTACCACGGTCAGGTCTGGTAGGGGCCGATACACCGGGCCGCTGTCGGTGCTGGCCAGCAGCGACTTGTCCATCAGCGACTCCCCCATCAACGGGGAAACGATATGCAGCCGGCCGCTTTCGTCTCGTTCCAGGCTCATAAATTCCTCCACATAAGGTTAACTGTCAGGCCGGAATATTGTAGCATGCGGGCGGAGGAGTCACAAGCTTAAAATAGCGCATCAATTTTGAGCTTACAAAGTTTATGGCCGTATTTCCAGCTTGAGGGGGATTGGTTATAATTAAATAGTATATGTATCCTGTCATCCATTGGTTTTCTCACAAGCCAGGTTTCTTGGTTGTCTTGATTCTGCCGATATTAGCCTGTACCCTGTGGCCTGGCATTTTTCCGGCAGCGATGGCTGTCACATCAACAGCGACTGCCACCCCCGCTGCGGCTTTTACCCCACCCATCGAGTCAGCGCCTCCCACTCCGCCCTCCCCACTTTATGAGGATTTGACCCCTTACTACCAGGCTATGCTGCCTCAATTTGCCTCGGATGTAGATGCCGTAGCCCAGGCCGGCGCCAGCCGCTACTACCTGCAAGTCCGGCTTGATTTACCCATAACAACCACCGGCCAAACCGGCCCTCGCTTGACCGGCCTGGAGCAAATCCGCTACACCAACACCGAAACGGCTACCCTCTCGGAAATTTATCTTCACCTTTACCCCAATTTGCCCGGCTATGATGGCCAGATGAGGGTGGAGAGCGTACAGGTGAACGGTCAAACGCTTCAAAGCGAGTTACAGCCAGGCAACGCCGCCCTGCGCGTCCCCCTGGCGCAACCGCTGACGCCCGGCGCTACGGCCTTGATTACCGTTACCTACGCCGCCACCGTCCCAACCCAGACCGACGAGGGGTACAATATCTTCTCGGCCAGCGAAAACACCCTGGCTTTGGCGGGCTTTTACCCGGCTGTGGCCGTTTATGATGAAACGGGCTGGAATATCGCCGCCCCGCCGCCTTATGGCGACGCCACCTACCTGGATGCCTCGCTCTACCGGGTTGACTTGACCGTGCCGGAAAGGTTGCAGGTTGCGGCCTCCGGCAGCCTGTTGAGCAGCGCCGCCAACCCGGACGGAACCCGGACGCTCTCCTTTGCCTCCGGGCCGATGCGTGATTTTTATGTGGCGGCGCGGGCGGATTACCAGGTCAGCAGCGACACGGTCAATGGGATAGTGGTCAACAGCTATTATCCGCCTGACCTGGCCCAGGGAGGCAAGCTGGCGCTGCGGTACGCCACAGATGCGCTCAAAATTTATAGCCAAGATTTTGGCCCTTACCCCTACGCCGAGTTTGACATTGTGGCCACGCCCACCACGGCCGGCGGCGTCGAATATCCGGGGATTGTGGTGGTGGCCCAAAAGCTTTACGATCGGCCGGGCGGCTTTTTTGAGCATGCCGCCGTTCACGAAGTGGCCCACCAATGGTGGTATGGGCTGGTCGGCAATGACCAGATTGACCAGCCCTGGCTGGATGAATCGCTGACCAACTATAACACGCTCTTTTATTGGGAAGAGGTCGAGGGGCCGGCGGCGGCCCAAAAAATTCAGGACGATTTGTTCCTGGCCCCATATGAATACGCCAAACAACAGGGCCAGGATCGCGGGGTGATGGGGCCGGTTTCAGGTTTTTCGGTGGGGGAATACGGTCTTTTTGTGTACGGCAAGGGGCCGCTCTTCTTTAACGCGCTGCGCCAGGAGGTTGGCGATGCCACCTATCTCAAGATTATGCAAACTTATGTGGCCCGCTACAAATATAAAATCGCCCGGCCTGATGATTTATTCAGGACGATAGAGCAGGTATCGGGCCGCAACATCCAACCGTTGATAGAAACCTGGCTTCAGGGCCGGTAGGCGTGTCCCAAATTTATGGTAACGTAGGACAAGTTGGCAACTTGTCCCCACAGAACCGCCTAAATTTGGGGCAGATCCAGTAGTACCTTGAGCCACTATTTTCTTTAATAAAATATGCTATAATAGTAGCGTTATAGACACCCTTGGACATTTACTTTACCATCATCAACATCTTAAATCATTACCTCAAAATCGCTTTCATAAGGAGTTCATCCAATGAGTAGTGTCGCTCCTGTATCCACGCTAAAGCGGGTCAATATTCAACCTCCTAAAGAGGAAATTAAAGCAGCGCCGACCACCCATCCATTAATTATTCCCCCAGAGCAACCGGTTCCGCCCAACACCCATGTTCAGCGTGGCTTTATCAGCGCCGGGCGGGCCGAACGGCTGCGCTTGCAGCGAGGCATTCAGGTCGTCGAGCGAAGCGGTCACCTCGCTCCCAGCTTCGCGCCCTACGAGCGCTGCCATGCGGAGGGGCCATTCGCGATAGAGCGGACGTCCCGGCACGCCCTGGGCAAA
>CAZDMM010000039.1:0-20027 GCA_964505845.1 uncultured Caldilineaceae bacterium | reverse complement strand
GCCGTCTTCTGGTCCATCAGGTCGCCCTGCTCGGTCAGGCTGAGCATCTGGCGCAGTTCGTCCTGGGGCAGCCGCTGCATCCCAACCAGAAGACGACAACAGTTGCCATCGCCACCCGGCCAGTCTTCAATAAAGGAGTCAATTTGCTTCCAGCCGCGCAGATTGAAATAACCCACGCAGAAGTCGGCTCGCCGGGCCAGGTCCAAGGTGGTTTTCAGAGCGGGTAAAAGTTGCTGGTCAATGTTGTCGAAGACTCGCGGCATCGGGAACGACTCCTGAGTCGAGTTATCCAAAAGAACAGCGGTTCAATTTTTCTGCCTGGGGGTTAAATAATGTTAGGAAAGTTGGCGTGTCATCAGCTAAAAACAACAACGCCGCAGGAATGACCATGCGGCGTGTTTGGGCAGAGCATACGGTTTCACCCCCATCAGCCAGGCCAGGTCACGCGATGACTCTCCGGGTCTATGACGTCCGCTCAAAACAGAAATCATTGCACCCAAGTCAATTTTACCATACCTATTCCTGGCTGCCAACCACTTTCTGCAAAGTTGAAAGCGTATCTAAAAATTATTTTATTCACCAAGAACACGAAGGAACACCAAGAAAAAGAGTGAAAACTTTGTGTCTCTTCGTGCCCTTCGTGGATTCTTCCCCGGTCAAATCCAGGTTTGGTTAATTTTTAGACAGTCGCTAAACTCAACACTCACTATACCCGCACTCGTAGCACTTCTTGCACCCCTCGATATGAAGCAGCGTGGCCGAGCCACAACTGGGGCAGTAGTCGCCTTTGAGGGGCAGGTTGAGCTGGGTCACCTCGTCTTCCGGCAGGCCGGGCAGTTCGCCGGCAGCGTTGATGCCGGTGTGCTCGGCCAGGGCTTGAGCGATAGCGTCGGGCATGCTCATGACCCGGTTTTTGCCAAAGCCCTGCTGCCGCCCGGAGCCGATGCCGCGCAGTTGGGCCACAATATCCTGCACCCGCTCCTGGGGAGTCAGCGGGCTGGGCATGCGCAAGATCAGGCTGACCAGCCGGCCCAGCCCCTCGGCGTCGGCGGCCACGTCGCTGCCGGCCTTGCCCACATTGATAAAGACCTCAAAGGGCTGCTCATCGCCGCCACCGTTGGCGTTGACGGTGATGTAGGCCGTGCCGATCGGCGTGTTTTTGCGATAGGTGTTGCCGTGCAGGGTGGCCGGGCGCGCCCGCCACTTGACCTCCAGCGGCGGTGGAGTAGGGGGCGTGACCTTCTTCTCCGATACCTGCTTGTCCTCTTCTTTCAGGTTGAGCACCTGCACATCCCGCGAACCATCCCGGTAAATTGTGCCGCCTTTGCAGCCCAGTTCATACATCAGTTCATACAATTCGCGGGTTTGCTCAACCGTGTAAGAGTTGGGTGTGTTGCAGGTTTTGCTGATGGAAGAATCTACCCAACGCTGGATCACGGCCTGCACCCGCACGTGGTCTTCCGGCTGCAAATCCATGGCGGTGACAAAGTAGGGCGGCAGCGCCTCGCCGGGACGGGCGGTCAGCCACTCCTCGTACACGCCCACCCGCTCCTCGTGGACGCCCATGCGCCCCTTGCGGTTGAAGCTCCAGAAGTAAAACGGCTCAATGCCGGTGGAGGTGTTGACCATGGTGCCGGTGGTGCCGGTGGGGGCCTGGGTCAGGAGAGTCACGTTACGGATGCCTTTTTGGCGGATGGCCTGGCGTACCGGCTCCGGCATGCCCCGCATAAAACCGCTCTGCAAAAACTTCTCGGCCTCAAATTTGGCGAAGGCGCCCTTCTCGGCGGCGTTGTCGGCCGAGGCCAGGTAGGCTTCGACCGCAATAAATTGGTACAGCTTATCTAAAAACTCAATGCTTTCGGGGCTGCCGTAGCGGAGTTTGAGCCGGATCAACATCTCGGCCAGGCCCATCGTGCCCAGGCCGACCCGCCGCTCACCCAACTGCTGCCGGGCATTTTCCTCAAAAAAGTAGGGGGTGCCATCAATCACATCGTCCAGAAAGCGCACGGCGTAGCGTACCGCCTGGCCCAGTTTATCCCAGGCCACTTCGCCGTTGCTAACAAAGCGGGCCAGGTTCAGCGCCCCCAGGTTGCAGACGCCCCAGGCCGGAAGTCCCTGCTCACCGCAATTATGAAGCACCAGGCCATTGCCGATAAATGAATGAGTCAGGGGTTCGGTAATATCGTAAACGTCTTCAACACCTTCTTCAATAATGGCTTCGACGGTGGCGGTGAACTGTTCAGTGTAGGGGCCCCGTTTGCCTTGTTTGATGTAGTTATGCAGCCTTTCTTGCTTGTGTTTCATCAAAAAATCAATTTCCTGGGCAAACACCACCATATTTTGCTTAGAAACTACCAGTTCATGTTGAGCTTCAGTCCAATAAGATTTTAGACCGCCTTGACCGTCAGGGAGGTTACGGTAGGCGGCCTCGCGGCGATAGCGATAAATACGGCTGGCAATCCCAAAGTTGAGCAGCAAACGCTGCACGCCTTCGAGCAGTTCAAGGGAATTGGCTGCCAGACGGATGCTGTCGCCCTTAGCCTCACCATCCTGAAAAATGCCATCAGCCGTAAAGAGGGCTTGTAAGAAACCTTTTTGCATCGCTTCCGAACCACGTAAGACACTTTCCGGGACTCGATGCTTCTTTTGCGTTAAGCTGTGAGTTTGAGCAATCGTATACAGACGAGTAGAACTAATCCGCGCTTCATCACGGCCTTGCACCTCAACCGGGGCAATCCTATAGTGGCGTGCGGTTGCTGTTAGCGGCGCAACCAAACCGTTGACGTGGTCGGCGAACAGAAGGGCCAATTCACGTTTTTCAGCGCCAAAGAATGAGAGCACAGCCTCGTTCTGTTTGAGCGTACCATCACCAATTAGCCAGCCCAACGTGCGCCCCAACTCCAGCGAGCCTTCCGTCCCAAATCCACCTTTACGATTAAGAATGTGAACCGCGTCACCGGGCTGTAAAGCTTGAAGTTCGATCCAGCCTCGCGGAGTCATCACTCGATGGTCCGCCGTTGCGCGGATATAATAGCCCTCTTTGGTTTGCAAGCGATACACTAACTTTTTACCCGTGCGGAAGACAGGCGAAGCCTGGGCAGTGGTGTGTTCGTGTCCAAAACGTCCATCAGTAACCACTTCCACCTCCTGCCCACTAATGAACAGTTCTTCCGCGCTCACTAACCCCTGTGAAGTATAAAGCATGGTATCTTTTGTAACACACGGGTTCGTACACAGTATAGGCGCGTAATACCACGAGTTGCTCAGCTTGTTATACCGCTCGACAAAAAAGACCCCCGGCTCGGCGCTGGCCCAGGCGCTCTCGATGATGGCGTTCCAAATCTCCCTGGCCTTGACCGTTTTGTGGATGGCCACCGGCTTGCCCGCCGCCTGCCAGGCGGCCAGGTCGCCGTTCCAGGTATCGTCGTAATCGCTGTAGCCGGTATCGGGGAAGACAAGCTGCCATTCGCCATCGGCCTTGACTGCGGCCATAAAATCGTCGGTAATGCCGACGCTGATGTTGGCGTTGGTGATGCGGCCCATGCTGCGCTTGCTGTTGATAAATTCCAGCACATCGGGATGCCACACGTTCATGATCAGCATCAAGGCTCCGCGCCGGCTGCCGCCCTGCTCAATCAGGCCGGTCACAAAGCTGTACAGCTCGCCCCAGGAAACCGCCCCGCTGGAGCGGCCGTTGACCCCTTTGACGTAGGCGTGGTGCGGGCGCAGGCTGGAAATGTTGATGCCCACCCCGCCGCCGCGCGACATGATCTCGGTCATCTGGGTCAGCGTGTCCATGATCCCGCCCCGGCTGTCTTTGGGGCTGGGGATGACGTAGCAGTTGTAAAAGGTCAGGTTTTGCTCGGTGCCGGCGGCGGTCAGGATGCGCCCGCCGGGCACAAAACGCCAGTCGTCCAGCAGCCAGCGGAATTTTTCCTGCCACTCGGCCTGCTTCTCCGGTTTTTCCACCTGGGCCAGGCCGGCCGCCACCCGGTCCAGCATCTGCGAAGGATGGGTTTCCAGCGGCTTGTCAACATGTTCCAGCGGCCGCTCAACCACACCGCCTTCGCGCAGCTCCACCGTGACAGTTTTGCCATGCAGGGCCGTAACCACGCCAATCTCCCGCTGGCCGGTGTCCAGGTTGACCGCGACAATGACCGTATCACCCACTTTGACCGTCTCTTTTTTACCGTCTTTGAGGGCGTAGCGGTCAAGGAAGATTTTCTCGCCCAGGGGGTGGAGGTTGGAATTGGCTTTGTGGACAGCGTGTGCGGGGGTGACGCTCTCCTGAGTATGGTGACTGCTGCCGTTGGCAGCGGTTTGGGATGTTTGTTGGGCATGTTTGAGGGTCATGCTATGACTCCTTGATTTAAGTTTGTATTTTACCGAGTATCTTGCGCCCTTCGATACGCTGCTGCGCAGCTACTCAGGACGCTAATCTCACTTCAATCGCACCCTTCGATACGACCTCGCTGCGCTTGGTCTACTCAGGATGCTGTCAAGAAAAAAAGCATCCTGAGTAATCCTGAGCGAAGCGAAGGATGTATCGAAGGATGCGATTATCGATTCCTATCCCTCACTCCCTTGCAATCGGCAGCGGGATCTGGTTTTTCAACTCCTCCTCGCGCCGTTTGCGGGCCTGGAGCTGTTGAATCTCCTCAGCAATGCTGTCCACATCACGGAAGCGGCGGTACACCGAAGCAAAACGCACATAAGCCACATCGTCAATATCGCGCAGGTGCTCCATCACCATCTCCCCGATGCGGCGGCTGTCAACCTCACTTTTGCCCAGGGCGTACAGCGAGGTTTCAATCTCGTGGGCCGCCTGCTCAATGGCATAACTGGAGACGGGTCGCTTGGAACAGGCAATGCGCATGCTTTTGACCAGTTTTTCCCGGTCAAACTCCTCGCGCCGGCCATCCTGTTTGACTACCTGCATGCTGGTGGTGGCAATCCGCTCGTAGGTGGTAAAACGCTGGTTGCACTGGTCACACTCGCGGCGACGGCGAATCCCGTCGGTAACTTCACGGGTGTCAATCACCCGGATAGATTGGCTGGATGCGCCGCAGAAGGGACATTTCATAGACAGAACCTCTTTGGTTTTTGATGTTACTTTACATAAGAATCGGCGACGCAGCAGTTTATTTCCTGAGGTCACCTGTTGGGACGCCCACCTGTCCCCGCCTTATTTCAGTTTAACAAATAGGGAGCGAGCTAATGCAGCGTGATAACATGGCAGCGGAGGATAGCAAAACCCACTTACGCCAGAGTATTGAGATGTGGTTATGGTTGAGAACATTGGCTGCATTATTTTATTAACACCGATCAAACCACAATATCTAGTGGTACGTCCACAAAAATACTAGATGTTGTATGTAAAACCGAGTCAAGTATACACCTTTTTCTACCTCTTGACAAGAGGATTTGACCCGTCCAACCTTAAAAAATACCCCCACTTTTTGTCCCCTGCTTCTCCGGTTGTGACCCATCTTAAATTGTGCTAGAATGTGCGGGGTAGCCACAAAGTTGGAGTAATTGTTGGGTAGGCCATATTATTTCCTTCCCTGCCCCAAGGAGTCAGTCTGTTATGATTTCACCGTCCGCATCGGCCGATTTATTACACGCCATCTCCCGACAGTTAAACGCCAGCTTGAATTTGGATGAGGTGATGGGCCGGGTATTACAGCTTACGGTTGAGGCCACAGGGGCAACCTGCGGCAGCCTTTTTTTGCTCAACGAACGTGGTGAAACTTCGCGCTATATTTTGGCCCGCCCCGACCAGCCCCCTGAAATCTCCCGCCAGAATGTCGCCAGGGTCATGCACGAAGGTTTGGCCGGCTGGATTTACCGCCAGCAGCGTGGAACGATTGTGCCCAACACCGCCCTGGCAGAAAACTGGGTCAAACTGCCCGACGATACCACCATTACCAACTCGGCCCTGGGGGTGCCGCTGTTGCATCAAGATCGGGTCAACGGCATTTTGGTGCTGCACCACGAGCAGGTGGGTTTTTTTGATGAAACCCATCTTTCCCTGGCCACCGGCATTGCCGGGCAGGCTGCCATTGCCATAGAAAATGCCCGGCTGTTTACCCGCCTCAAAAATGAGCATGCCACTCTGTATAGTTTAATCACCGGCATGCCCATCCCTGTGCTGGTGATTGACCCCGATGGCCTGATTCTGCTGGCCAGCCAGGCCGCGCGACAACTCCTGCAGCTAGACCAGGATCAGATTCCCTTGCGTCTGCTTAACGACGGCAGCAAGCTTGAAGCCGCCCTCAAAAATTTGCGGCAGAATCCGCAGCGCCGCTCCGTTGAGGTGCAGTGGTCCGACAAACAAATTTTCAACGTCGCCATTAACCAGGTGCCGCAACTGGGTACGGTTGTTACCCTCAACGATATCTCTGAACTCAAAGAACTGGATGAAATGAAATCCATCTTTGTGGAAACCGTGTCCCACGATCTCAAAAATCCCCTGTCAACCATTCACGGGTACGCTACCCTGCTCGGGGCCGAAAACCTGTCCAACCGGGGCCGGGCTAATCTGGAAGGGCTGCTGCAAGGGGTCGAAAGAATTCAGACGCTCATCCAAAACCTGCTCGACCTCTCTCGCATCGAATCCGGGATAGATGAGCAGGTAGAATTGTGTGACATGGTGGAAATTGTGGAAGATGTGATCGCCAATTTTGAGCTGGCCGTAGCCGAGAAGGAGATCACGCTGACCAAAGACCTGCCCACCGGCATGCTGCATGTGGCCGGCAACTCCCTCCGCCTCTCCCAAATTGTAGAAAATTTTATCAGCAACGCCATCAAATATACCCCCAGGAGCGGCAAAATTTTTGTGGGTTTAAGCAAAACTGAAACCCAGGTCCGCCTGCACGTTTCTGATAACGGCCCCGGCATTCCCCTGGCCGAGCAAGTCAAAATCTTTGAAAAGTTCTATCGCGTGCCGCTCATGGAAGATGGTGAGTGGATCGAAGGCACCGGCCTGGGCTTATCCATTGTCAAGGCCATTGTTGAGGGCTACGGCGGCCAGGTTTGGCTGGACAGCGAGGTAGGCGTAGGCAGCACCTTTGGCTGTACCTTGCCCCTGGCTGCAGCGACTCCCCCCAGCGTATGATCCGAACCACCCAGGCTCAAGCCGCCCATTTTGTGCTGCACCAGAATCATCTGGCCAGCCAGCCGGCCCCGGAACTGCTCTTGCTGCTCCGGCGGCTCATCGGCCTGCCCGGCCAGCCTGACGCCAGCGCCTTTTTAGCGGCCCGCGCCCGGCTGGCCTCATTTAGCCCCGCCCAACTGGACGCCGCGCTTTACCAGGAGCGTACCCTGCTCAAAAGCCTGCTGATGCGCAGCGCCAGCTACCTCGTCTTGACCGAGCGCTATCCCACCTGGCTTGCCGCCACCGCCCGCCAGCGCAGCCAGGCTGCCAACAGCGAATTTAGATTGTGGGGACTCGACCCCGCCGAAGTTGAACACCTGGAAAAAGCCATCCTGGCCCTTGATGATTGGCCGGCTACCACCGAGGCCATTGCCGCCCGCCTGCCGGCGTCATGGGTGCGGGAGCTCAGCCAGACCAGCCGCGGCGGGCGGGTGGCCACCACCAGCAACGTGGCCCTGGTTTTGCCCTGGTTGGCGGCTAAAGGGGCGCTGGGGACAGGTTTTGATGCTCCAGATGCGCCGCACCCGGTTTACGCCCCGCTGGCCTTGTGGTATCCCGACCTCGACCTTTCCGCCGCTCCCGCCGAAGCCGAGGCCCAGGCTGAACTGGTGCGGGCATACCTGGCCGCCTTTGGCCCGGCCAGCGAAGCCGACATCAGCTTTTGGACCGGCTTTGGCAAAAGCGAAACGGCCAGAGCTGTCAATGCCCTGGCCGCCCAGACCACCCTGGTGCTGGTAGAGGGCCTGCCGGGCATGCTGCTCTTGCTCAAAACCCAGGCCGACGCCTTGCAGTCCACCCCAGCCCCCACCGAACCGATTATCAATTTGCTGCCGGCAGACGACCCCTTCACCACCGCCCACCGAGCCAGCCGCAGCCGCTACTTTAGCGACCAGAAGCTGCAGCGCCTGGTCTTCAATAGCAGCGGCGGCGCTCAACCCACCATCGTGGTCAACGGCCAGATTGTGGGCACGTGGGCCTGGCTAGAAGAGGAACAGCGCCTCACCTGGCAGTTATTAACCCGGGTTGACCCCGCTCTGCTTGGGCCGATTCAAAGTGAGGTCGAGCGGGTTAGCGCCTTTCTCCCACCGGGCCGCTGACAACTACCCGGTCAGCGCTCCCCGGCCTTCGGTCAGCCATGGCAGCGACTTTTCGCCATCAACGGTGCGCCGCCGGCTTGTAACGCCCCCTCACTCAAACCGCCAGCGGGTGGCGTTGTCGGGGAATTTGCTCCAGGCAAAAACCAGGCGGGGCCGCAGCACCCACAGCGGCGTGCCGTGCCGCATCGCGTACTTGGCTTCGTAAGCATCGTCAATCGGCCCGACCAGCGGATGGGCCGGGTCGGTGATCCGCTCCACCACACCTTCCAAAATAACCACATCCTCACCGCTTTCCAGATGCACCGCCACCTGCGGATTGGCCGCCAAGTTGCGCGACCAGCGCGTATCCGGCCCACCGCCAAAATACAGGGTGTCCTCCACCCACACCCCCCACACCGGCGTCACGTGAGGCTGTCCTTGCCGGTCCGCCGTGCCTACCCAATAATTTCTGGCTGCGCTCATCCGCCCAACCACGTGGCTCCACGGCAGCGTCCCCTCGATGCTGCTGGGGATGCCATAATCGCGGATATAAGGCCGGCCGGCCTGGGGTTCTGGCTTATTTTGTGTTGACATTATTCACCTCCGTCTTGATTGTAAACATTCAACTTGCCCATTTTACCCAACCATTCTTGACATCCTTTGTCATATTTCTATGATAGAGTACAGAGGATTTGTGAGGCGAAGAGGGGAGAAAGTTCGCTTCCTCGCCCCATTTTCTTTATAGAACGGTGGAAAGAGGGATTTCTATGCGCGCAGATCGCCTGCTCTCAATTATGCTGCTGCTGCAGGTTAACCGGCGCCTCACCGCGCGGGAGTTAGCGGGACGTTTAGAGGTTTCGGAGCGAACCATTTACCGGGATATGGAGGCTTTGAGCGGGGCCGGGATTCCGGTGGTGGCCGAGCGCGGCCAGAGCGGCGGCTGGGCGCTGCTGCAAGATTACCAAACCAACCTGACCGGCCTCAATTTAACCGAGGTGCAGGCTCTCTTTTTGACCAAACCGGGCCAACTGCTGGCCGATTTGGGGCTGGACCAGGCCGCCGAAGCCGCCGCCATCAAGTTATTGGCAGCCTTGCCGGCCTTACAGCGCCGCAATGCCGAGTACATCCGCCAGCGGATTCATATTGATGTCACAGGCTGGCGTCAAACCAAAGAAGATTTAACAGCCCTGCCCACCCTGCAAGAAGCCCTGTGGCAAGAGCGCCAACTGCGCCTCACCTACCAGCGAGGCGAGGACGACAGCGTGGAACGGCTGGTCAATCCCCTGGGACTGGTCGCCAAAGGCAGTGTTTGGTATTTGGTGGCTGCGGTAGAGGGCGAGGTGCGAACCTATCGCGTCTCACGGGTGCGCACAGCCAGCCTGACCGGCCAGCCGGCTGTCCGGCCGCCGGATTTTGATCTGGCGGCCTACTGGGCGCAATCATCGGCCGACTTTTTGGCTAATCTGCCGCGCTACCCGGTGCTGGTGCGGCTGAACCCGGCCATTCTGCCCTGGCTGCGGACCCTGGCCCGCCCCGCTCGGATCGAGCCGGTAGGCCAGCCAGAGGCCGACGGCTGGCAAAAAGTTGAACTGCAATTTGATGTCATGGCTGAAGCCTGCGCCTATCTCCTGGGCCTTGGCCCCCAGGTTGAGGTGCTGCAGCCGGCCGAGCTGCGCCAGATGGTCATCCAGCAGGCCCAGGCAGTGGTGGCTTTTTATGAGCAAAAGTAAGAGAAAAAACCCACGCCAGAGGCTCAATTTTTCCCTGACCCGGTGTTGGCATTATAATACGTCTACGGGGCGGGGAGATTCTTATGTTAAACAATTTAACTGTTCGTATCCGTTTGGCGGCCCGGTCAGGCCAAATTTTTAGGCAGACCGGCCTTCTTTTGGCGCTGCTCATCAGCCTGGCTGCCTGCGTTCAGGTGGCTTCAGAAAGCCGGCCCGGCGCTCTTCCCCGCACCGCTACCATCATCCTGCCGACCGGTGCGCCCAAAGCCAACCCAACCCCCACCAGCACCCGGGTTGTCCCGGCCACCGTCTTTACCCCCGGCCCTACCCCCACCATTACGCCTATCCCCGATAAAGTGCGGGCGCTGGTAGTCAACATCATTGACGGGGATACCATTGAAGTTGTCATGGAAGGAGACCCCCAGGCCCGCACCTACAAGGTGCGCTACCTGGGCATTGAGGCTCCGCCTAACTCGCCCAGCGTGCCCTGGGGCGCAGTGGCCTTTGAAACAAATCTCAGGCTGACTAACGGCAAAATTGTGCGCCTGGAGCGAGACCAAAGCGAAGCCGACCCTGAAGGCCGCCTGCTGCGGGATGTATTTTTGGGGGACAAGTTACTGAGCGTGACCCTGGTGGAGCAAGGGCTGGCCCGCGCTAAAGTGACTGAACCGGATACCCGTTTTAAAACTGAAATTCTGGAGGCGGAGGCGCGGGCCAAAACCGCCCAACTAGGTGTGTGGGGGCCTCCTCCCACGCCAACCCCCAGAGCAACCCTGGCTCCAGGCCCCACCCTCACCGGTACATCCAGGGCAACTATCGAGCCGGCAGCAACCACCGCAGAGACGCCCGCCCCAGCAAGCACCGAGGAGTCTACCTCCACGGGAACGCCAGCCCCGGCTGCCACCCTGCCGCCCACTGCCGAAGTTCCTACGGTTGAAGCTACGGCTACCCCGGCCAGCTAAGCGTACAAAATTCAGCAGCCTCACCCTAGCGCACAATCAGCCACGCCCCCACCAACAGCACCAGCATGCCAATCATCCGAGAAAGATCAACGGGACGAACGGCTACCCCCAAATAGCCAAAGTGGTCCACCCAGGCCGCCGCAATAAGCTGGGCGGCCATAAATATCGCCATCGTCGCGGCTACCCCCAGCCGGGGGGTGGTGTAGCTTAGGCTCCCAATGATGACCAGGCCCAACGGTCCCGCCAGCAAGGCGTACCAGGGAACGCTGCGCCATCCGGTCCAATTTCCCCCACCGCTCAGCAAAAGCAGCGCCAGGGCCAGCATGCCTCCGCCAAAATAAGTTACAAAGACGCTTTGCAGCGTGCTCAGGCGTTGATTCAGGATACCCACCAGCGGAGCCTGGATGCTGACGATGATCCCGCCTATAGTTGCCACCAAAACTGTAAAAATTAATAAAGACACCCGCCTGCTCCCCTTGAATTTGGCTAAACTTTGTAAATTCAGGTGACTGGCGCTTTTCTCCGCGGGCAAGACGACTGAGAACAGCAAAATCTATAGTTGAGCAAGCGCCAGTCACCTTTAGCCCGTTCAATGGCTACACTGCAAACAATTTTCCCAGGGTTTGTGGTCGAGCCGGCCACTGGCCGGTTTCGATCAGCCATTCCTTTTCCTGGCTCAAAACGGTATAAAGCCGGTGCATATTCTCTTTAAGGGCATTGGAGCGCTCATAGCGCATCAAGATAGACTCCACACTGGCCTGGTAAAATTGAAGCGGCTCCAGTTGCGCCAGCCGCTCCCAAAAACTCCGCTCGTCGGCGCCCCAACGGGCCTGAAAAACGCTCAACATCATTTCAACTTCAATGGCCAGCAAACGCCCCACGTCATCCTCAGCGGTAGTCAAATCTAAAATGGGCGCAGGCGACTCCAGCAAATAGACCACCTCGCCGGGATCGGCCTCCACGGTAAGCGTGCCGCCAAAAGTAAAAAAGTCCACCCGCTTTTCTAAGCGATCTCGCAGCGTCACCGGGCCGGGGCAAACTCGTTGTTCAGGATGTTGAGGCGAACTGATGGTCAGGGTTTCCCAGCTCGCCAGGTCGTCCTCACGCAGCCGCAAGTGCAGCGACTCTGGATCATAATGCACCCGGGTGGGTCGGGGACGAAAGGCTACCAGCAAACCCATGTAGCCGGGGCTGTGGGGATGAACCGGCGGCAGCAGGTGATAGCCCCACACAGCCATTTGATGGAGGATAGCTGAAGGATCAAACGTGTTATTTGGCATATTGGCCTCTTGAAGAGTCAGGTAATTGGTAATTGTGCTTTGCGTGCCTTCCCACAGGGGGCCTTTGGCTCTGGCAAATTGCTATTTACCAATTACCAATCACCCTTTAAACCACAGCCACCCTTTGCTTATGCTGCCGCGTAGCTTGCTGGTAAAAAGCCAGGGCCATTTCAGACTGACCCTGCTTTTCATAAATAGCGCCCAAATTATGGTAAGGCCAGGTATAGGTAGGGTCCAGCTCAATGGCCTGCTGGTAGGCGGCAATGGCTTCCTCGGTGCGATTGAGGGCGGTATAAACATTCCCCAGGTTATTCCAGGAAATAGCTTGATCCAGGCTGCCGGGCTGCCGCTCGATGACTCGCCGGTACAGGCTGATGGCCTGGTCATACTGGCCCAGTTTTTCATAGATCAACCCCAGGTTGTTGTAGGGCCAGGCGTAGTCAGGCTCTAATTTGATAGCCTGCTGGTAGGCCGCAACCGCCGCCTCAAGCTGCTCCAGGTCGCTGTAGATATCACCCAGGCTGTTCCAGGGCAGGGCCGAGGCCGGGTCCAGCTCACTCGCCCGGCGGTCGACCACAATCGCCCGCTCGGACTGGCCCAGCGTTTCATATACATGCCCCAGGCGATGCCAGGAGGTGGCCTGGTCTTTTTCTTCCTGATGGCGCACAATCGCTTCTTCGTAAAGTTTGATGGCCTCCGGGTATTTGGCCTGCTTTTCGGCAATTAAGCCCAGGTTGTGATAGGGCCAGGCATAGGTTGGGTCAAGTTGAATCGCCCTGGTATAGGCTGCCACCGCTTCCGCTTCTCGCTCTTGGGTGTTAAAGATGCTGCCCAGGCTGTTCCAGGGCAAAGCATACTGTGGGTCAAGTTCGATGGCCCGCTGGTAGGCGGTGATGGCCTCGTCATAACGGCGCAAAGTGCGATAGGCGTTGCCCACATAGTACCAAATGGCGGCCTGATCCCGGCCCGGCTGGCCGGCCGGATAACGGTTTATGGCCTGCTGGTAAGCTTCCAGGGCTGCTTCATAGTTACCCTGCTGCTCGTAAACCAGGGCCAAATTACGGTGGAACCAGGCCGTCTCCGGGGCTAGATTGATGGCGCGCCGGTAAGCAGCGGCGGCCTCGGCGTGACGGCCCATTTTTACATAAACGTTGCCCAGGCCGCTCTGGGGCGCCACATAAGCGGGGTCGAGTTCCGCCGCCTGCCGGTAGGCTGTCAGAGCCTCCGGGTAGCGGCCTAAGATGGCTAACACATCGCCCAAATTGTTGCGCGACACGGCATCCTGCGGGTCGGCGGCCGCAGCCCGTTGGTACGCCTCTACCGCGCCCTCCAAATCCCCCAGCGCTACCGCCGTATTGCCCAGGTGCTGCCAACTGGCCGCCCGGCGCGGGTCGTCCTGGGCATGCCACTCCAGGGCCTGGCGATAAAACTTCTGGGCCTCGGCATAATCCTGCTGGCCTTCGTGCAGCAGGCCCAGTTGGTGGTATGACCAGGGATAAGTGGGGTCTAAAGCCGCCGCCTGCTGGTAGGCTTCCAGCGCGGCCCGCACGTTGGGCAGCGCCTGGTACACCTGGCCGATGCCGTACCAGGCCAGCGCCTTATCCTGGTCACGTTGGTGACGTTCCACGGCCTGCCGCAAATTAGCCACTGCCGGGTCATAGGCCGCCTGCTCACTGTAAATCAAGCCTAAATGATGATACGGCCAGGGGTAAGAGGGGTCTAGCCGGGTGGCCTGCTGGTAAGCCGCCACCGCTTCAGTGGTACGCCCCTGGCTAAGATACACATCCCCCAGGTGGCTCCAGGGCAGGGCGTAAGTAGGGTCAAGCTTGGCGGCCTGCTGATAGGCGGCCACAGCCTCTTCCGGCTGCTGCAACCTGGCCTGGATCAAGCCGATATGTTCCCAGGCTCTGGCCTGGTCGGCCGGCTGAGGATGGCGTTCTACCGCCTGCTGGTAACGATTCAAGGCCGGCTCATCCCGGCCCTGCTGCTCATAAATCAGGGCCAGGTTGTGGAAGGGCCAGGGCAAGCTGGCATCCAGGGCAATGGCCTGCTTAAAGGCGTCAACGGCCTCATCTAACCGCTCCAGCCGGCGATACACCGTTCCCAGGCTATTCCAGGCCGCCGCTTGACCCGAAACCAGCTCGGTGACGCGGAGGTAGGCCTGGGCCGCTGCCTCATCCCGCCCCAGCCGGTAATAGATGGCCCCCAGACGATCCCACAACTCGGCCTGTTCCTGATCCTGCGGGTGGTGGGCAATCGCCTGCTGATAATGGCTTAAGGCTGACTCGTACTGGCCGCGCTGCTCATAAATTGCGCCGGCATGATGGTAAGGCCAGGCATAGCTGGGGTCAAACTGAATCGCCTGCTGGTAAGCGGCCAGGGCCTGATCCGGCTGGTTGAGCGCCCGGTATACGTCGCCCAGGCTGTTCCAGGCCAGCGCCCGGTCGTGGTCGCCGGTATGGCGCTGGACGGCCTGCCGGTAATAGGTCAGGGCCGCCTGGTACTCCCGGCGAGCCTCGTAGATTGAGCCAAGGTGATGGTAAGCCCAGGCGTGGCCCGGCTCCAGGGCAATGGCCCGCTGGTAAGCCTGGATGGCCTCGTCGGGACGACCCTGCTCCCGGTACAGGTTGCCCAAATGCCACCAGGTGGCGGCATAGCCGGGGTCGCGTTGGGCCGCCTTGCGGTAGGCCGAAATAGCCTCGGTGGGGCTGTTTTGCTGCCGGTAAATGTCGCCCAGGGAATGCCAGGGCAAAGCATAGGTTGGGTCAAGCAGGGTGGCATGCACAAAAGCCTCCAGCCCCTCCTGCTCCTGGCCACGCGCCACATGGAGTTGCCCTATTTGCTGCCAGGAGAGGGCCTGGTCAGCCTCGGTGCGGTGGCGTTCGATGGCCTGCTGGTAGCGAGTCAGAGCTTCTTCATAGCGGCCCTGCTGCTGGTACAGCCAGGCCAGGTGATGGTAGGGCCATGGCTCGGCCGGGTTAAGGCCGATGGCTTTGCGGTAGGCCGATATGGCCTCTTTGGCCTGCTCCAAGGTGCGCAACACATCACCCAGATAACCCCACGGCTCGGCATAGGTGGGGTCAAGTTCGGCGGCCCGGCGATAGGCGTCAATCGCCTTGTGAAGCTGCTCCTGCCGGCGATAGACATGGCCCAGGTGAGTCCAGGCTGCGGCCCGGTCGGAGTCGCGCTGGTGGCGGTCCAACGCCTGCCGGAAAAAGGCGGCGGCTCGCTCCAGGTCGCCCTGCTGCTCCGCCAGCAGCCCCAGGTTATGATAGGGCCAGGGATAGATGGGGTCCAGCGCCAAAGCCTGGCGGTAGGCTTGACCCGCTTCTTCCAGCCGTTCCAGCGCCCGGTAGCTTTCACCCAGGCGATTCCAGGAGATGGTCTGTTCTGCCGGGAGGTGGTGGCGGCTGAGGGCTTGCTGGTACAGCCCCAGCGCGGCCTGGTGATCGCCGCGGCGGGCATTGAGCAGGGCCAAGTTGTGGTAGGGCCAGGGCAGGGCCGGGTCAAGCTGGTTAGCCCGGCGGTAAGCCGACTCCGCCCGGCCCCAGCGCTCCTGCGCCCGGTACAGGTCGCCCAGACTGTTCCAGGGCGGGGCAAAGGTGCGGTCCAGTTCGGTGGCCTGCTGGTAAGCCTCTAACGCTTCGGGCTGGTGCTCCAACGCCCGGTAGAGGTCGCCCAACTCATTCCAGGCGCGGGCCTGGTCGGCCTTGTCGGCCAGATGCTCCAACGCCTGTTGAAAGGCGGCCAGGGCCGCTTCGTATTCACCCTGCTGTTTGAGCAGCCGGCCCAGGTGGTAGGCCGGCCAGGGGTAGCCGGGGGCAAGTTCGCTGGCCCGGCGATAGGCAGCCAGGGCCTCGGCGGTCTGGCCCAATGCTTCGTAGGCGCTGCCCAGGTTGTTCCATGAAACAGCCTGCCCCTCGGTCTGCGGATGCCGTTCCAGGGCCTGCCGGTAGCAAGATATTGCTGCTTCATACTGGCCGCCTTTGGCGTAGATAAAACCGAGGTTGTTGTAGGCCCAGGCATTATCGGGGGTCAGGGCAATAACCCGTTGGTACGCGGCCAGCGCCTCTTCATCCCGTCCTAAGCGGCTGTAAACGCCGGCCAGGCTGTTGTAGGCCAGGGTATAATCCGGGTTCAAGGCCACTGCCTGGCGATAGGTGGCAACGGCTTCCTCATCACGCTCCAGCAGGGCGTACAGGTCGCCTAAACTGTTATGGTAGACCGGGTGGCGCGGGTCAAGCTTGATGGCCTGCTGATAGGCGGCCAGGGCGTCATCGGTGCGGCCCACGGCCCGGTAAACATCGCCCAGGTTGTGCCAGGTGACAGCCCGGCCCCGGTCATCCCGGTGATGCTCCAGGGCCTGGCGATACAATTCAATGGCCCGCTCATAGTTACCCTGGCGCTCGTAAACCAGGGCCAGGTTATTGTAGGGCCAGGCTTCGGCCGGGTCCAGGGTGATGGCCTGGCGGTAGGCGGCGATGGCTTCCTCGTCGCGGTTGAGCTGGCTAAAGACATCACCCAGCCCATGCCAGGGCGAGGCATACCTGGAGTCCAGCACCCCCGACCAACGATAGGCGGCGATGGCCTCGTCGGACTGGCCCAGGGCGGCGTAAACATTGCCCAGGTTGTCCCAGGTAACGGCCTTGTCCTTGTCCCGCTGGTGGCGTTCCAGGGCTTGCTGGTAGAGCGGGATGGCCGCTTCATACTCGCCCCGGTGCTCGTACAGCAGGCCCAGGTTGTGATAGGGCCAGGCCCAGTCGGGGTTGAGCTGGTTGGCCTGCTGATAAGCGGAAATCGCTTCATCATAGCGGCCCAGGGCGGTGTAAACGTCGCCCAGGCCGTTGTAAGCGGTGGGGCGCGGCTCTAGCTCGATGGCCCGTTGGTAGGCGTCAACCGCTTCATCTTCCCGTTCCAAATGTTCCAGGGCTGCGCCCAGGTTAAACCAGGCGTCGCTGTGGGCCGGGTCGAGGGCGACGGCTCGCTGGGCCGCCTTCAAACCGGGTTCGGAGGGAACGGTTTCTAGGGCCGACTCCGGCCAGAGGAAGATGCTGCTCAAGCGGTAAAAGGATTGGCCCAACTGCCGGGTCAACCTGCTCCAGCCCCCACCAGGGGGGGCGCCGGAGAGGGCAGGCAAATTTTTCTCGGCGGCCAGGTAGGCTTTGAGGGCTTCGGGGTAGCGCTTCTCCTGCCCCAACCAGTCGCCCAGCCACACATTCAAAATAGCCAGATGCAGCGGTTCCAGGTCGGGGGTGTGCAGCAGCCTGTCCACCATCCGCCCGACCGCCGCCCCCGGCTCATCGTAAAAGCCAATATCTTTTAGGCCGACCTGCATCTGCCGCAAGAGGTTGGCATAGCTGCGGCCAATGGGCGAGGCGGCGTCGGTGAGAAACTCCTCGGCTTGCAGCAGCAAACCTTCGGCAAAGGGGCGGTCAAAATTAAGGCCCTCCACAAAGCGGGGCAGCAAAAAGCGCACCGCCTCGTCGGGGTCGGCCCAGAGCAGGGCGTTGATCAGGTCACGGGCGGCGCGCTGCCAGCGCGGGTCGCGCACCCGCAGCATGGGGTCTTCCGCCGCCTCTTTTTCAACGGCGGCCCAGACCTGCTGGTAATGGTTGGCGGCGCGATTGCCCAACCCGGTGCGCACATCGCGGTACTGCTTTTGGGTGCGCAGTTGGCGGCGCACAAAGTCGTATACGGCGTCGTGCAGGCCGTCGGCCAGCACAAAAGCGTAGCGCAGATGTAGTTCTTGCAGCGCCTGCTGCGCCGCCGGTCGGCCAGCCAGCCCCCACACAGCCTGCAAGGCCGCCAGGTCGGCCCCTTTGCGGAGCAGGGCCAGGGCATGAACTCGCTCCAGGTCGTCCTCGCGCTGCAAACAATAGCGCAAAAAGCGAGTGGTAATCTGCTCCAGGCGGCCGGCCGGCAGGAGGGATTTGTCATCCAGGGTAAAATCGCGCAAAAAGTCGTCGCGCGACATGCTGAAGAGGGCGTCGACCACCATCTCGACCACCAGGGGGACGCCGCTGCTGGTGGCTTTGACGGCGTCAATGAGCGGTTCGTCAATGGCAAGGGTAACGCCCCGGCGAGCGGCTTCTGCTTCCAGGTATTCGGCCAGGTCAGCATCGCTAAAGATGCTCATATCCCAGACGACGGGCGGGTTTTCACCCAAAAAATCACGGTAGCCTTTGTAATCCTGGGTTTGACCCTCTACCTCCACCAGCCGCTCATCGGCCAGGTTGTAGCGGCCGCTCAAAATCCACAGGATGGGGGCCTGGGTGGTAGGCAGCACCAACTCATCGCGCAAAAAGGGTTCCAGGGGCACCACAATTTCCAGGTTATCCAGGGCAATGACCAGCGGGCGGCGGCGGGCCAGCCGCTTGAGGCCAAGCACCAGCCGGGCCGCCTGAACTTGCGCCGGGCGGCGGAACAGTTCGGCTTCGGTGGGGGTGAGTTTGCCGGCCTGCTGCATGTGTTCTAGCAGCAGGTCATAGGCTTTGGCTAAAAGATCGGCCTCGGTGGGGGCATGGGTTTTGATTTCCTGAGGGACAAGCTTTTGGGCCAATTTGAGGCAGTGCGCCCACTGTTCACGGTTTTCGGCCTGATAATAATCTACCCGTTCGCTGAGGCGGGGTAAATCATCCCCGGCCTGCTGGTACGCGGCAAACTCGTCGGCGTAGCCGGCCTGGGCCAGTTGGGCATACAGGCGCTCCATGAGGTGGGCCGGCTCCAGCACCGGCGCGCCCAGGGAGACGTCATCGTACAGGGTCAGGATGGGGGCGTCGGTTTCCAGCTCGGCGGCCAGGGCCAGGCAGCGGCGGGTCAACCAGCTTTTGCCGATACCACCGATGCCGTGTAATAAAAAAATGCGGGCGTAGGAGTCATCGCCGGGGGCCTGGTCGGGGTCAAAATCGGCCCCTTGCAGGTAGGCCAGGTCACGCCAGCGGCGCTGGTGAGCCACCAAGTCGTCCAGGGCTACCCGGAATTGGCGCTGCTCTTGTACCCGCCCGATGAAATGCGCCCGCTGCGCTTCAGCTTTATCCGATTGCAGGGCAGAGTGCTGGGGCATACTATCACTCAACTTTACCAATTTTAAGGATGGATTACCATAGTACGCTATACAATTTAGCCAGGATAGTGTACCATAAAAGTATTCTTTTAACCTAGTTAACCCCTTCAATAATAACACGAGCGGCCCAATTCGTAAAGTAGTTATGTCAAAAAATGCTTATTGGGGATGGGAGGCCAATATATGCGTAAAGTTTTGATTATTGAAGACCGCCGCGAGAATATTGTCTTCATTGCCAATAATATCCTCAAACCGATGGGCTATGAGGTGATTACCGCCATGGATGGCCCGACCGGTTTAGCCAAAGCCCAGGAAGAAGCGCCCGATTTGATTATCAGCGATTTAAAGCTGCCGGGCATGGGCGGGTTGGAGGTGTTGGAACAGCTCCGGCAAAAGGGCTTTAACATCCCCACGATTGTGATGACATTCCACGGCACCGAAGAGACGGCTGTAAAGGCGCTGCGCCTGGGCGCTTGTGACTATCTGATCAAACCCTTTACCCTGGATGAGATGCAGGCCGCGTTAGAACGCGCCGCCCGGCAAATTGCCAACTCCGGCCAGAAATCTGCCGTTTACAGCGCCGAGCAGGCCCGCCTGGCTGAGTTGGAGCAGGAAGTCAAACAGCTTAAAATTACGCTGGGGCTGCGAGAGCGACAGTTGGGGCAGGCGCAGCAGTTGCTGGCTAATCGAACCAAATCGCTGATCCCAGCCGAGGCGGCCCAGACCGGGTCGGGAACAAGCAATGACCATCAATCGGCCC
>CAZDMM010000038.1:13711-20220 GCA_964505845.1 uncultured Caldilineaceae bacterium | reverse complement strand
TGATGCATGACCACGTTTTCGCTTTGTTCCCTTGCCCCCGATTCGGGGGAGAGGTGGGGTGGGGGTATTTTCTGAGGAATTCCTAACAGGGCCAGCGCCCGCCTGCGATTTCGTTATCCGCCTGGCGCGTGATATAATCAAGTCACTCTCGCAAGAAAGAAAAATTATGCGTCCTCAATATTATTATGACCCACCCGGCAGCAACTGGCTGGCCAATTTAAGACCGTTGATCACGCCCCCGTTGGCTTATCTCACCTTTCTGGCGGGCATAGCCCTGGCCCTCTTCTTGATGTCCAGAAATTTTCCGGCAGCCCGCTACGGGGCGCATATGCTGATTTTGCTGATCGCTTTTCCCATCCACGAGTTGTTCCACGCGGTGGTAGCCGACCGTTTGGGCGACTCAACCCCGCGCTCGTATGGCCGCCTCACCCTCAATCCCTTTGCCCAGTTGAACTTGATCGGCTCGATCATGATGCTGCTGATTGGGCTGGGCTGGGCTTATGTGCCGGTCAACCCCAGGAATTTGCGCCCCAACCCCCGCACCGGCCACATGATTGTGGCTGCGGCCGGGCCGGCCGCTAATTTACTGCTGGCCATCTTATGCGCCGGCGCCTGGCACCTGTTGAGCCTGACGGCGCCGGCCGTCATTCCGGTGGCCCAGCTTGAATTTATGTTCAGAGTGCTGTTCTTCTTTGCCTCGATTAACCTGGCCCTGTTCTTGTTCAACCTGGTTCCCATCGCTCCGCTGGATGGCTTTACCATTTTGAAAGGTTTGCTGCCTTACCAGTTGGCCTACCAGTTGGAGGGGGTGCAGCGTTATGGCATGCTGATTTTCCTGGGCGCTTTTTTTGTGGCCCCGCTCCTGGGTGTGCCGATTCTTTCCTGGTTGGTGTTTAACCCGGCCCAGACGATGACCCAACTGCTGTTTTTTGGGAGATAGCGGGCGTGATGGCTTCGGCAAAACCGGCCCACTCCCCTGTTTATCGCGCTTTTCAATTTTTTGCTGCGCTCAAAGCCTACTTGCCCGGGTGGGCCGGCGGCGGGTTGACTCCGGCAGACACGTCCCTGGCCGTCGCCATTTTGACCACTCCCGGCCAGCGCCGCCTCTTTGAGCGCATGCCGCCCAATGACCGGCGGCACGCGGCGGCGGTGGCCCGCACCTTGCAGCAGGCAGGGTATCGCCAGCCGGCGCTGCTGCAAGCTGCTCTGCTGCACGATGTCGCCAAATGCATGGGGCAGCCGATTCTTTACCGCGTTTTGATTGTGCTGCTCAAAGCCTTTTGGCCGGCCCTCTTAGCGCGAGTCAGCGAGTCGGCGAATGAGCGAATGAGCGAATCGGCGAATGAGCGAATCGGCGCCTCATCGCCTCCTCCTCTCTCCTCTTTCCCCTGGTGGCGCCGCCCGTTTGTGATTCACGCCCATCACCCGGCCATCGGCGCAGCCTGGGCCGCCGAGGTTGGCTGCGACCCTCTGGCGGTGTGGCTCATTGCCCGGCACCAAGACTCGCTCACTACCGAAGCCGCTTCGGCAGAAACAGAACTGCTGGCTGCTTTGCAGTGGGCGGATGATTTGAATTAAAGCGTGGTGCTTATTAAACGGAACACGCACCACGCGCTACGTAATAAACACTCAGGTAAAACTTATGACTCAATTCACCATCACTATTATCGGCGCGGGCTTAATTGGTACATCGCTGGGGTTGGCTCTGCGGCAAGAAAAAGAGCTGCGCGTGCTGGGGCATGATAAAGACCAGGAGCAGGCCAGAGCGGCGGTCAAACGAGGCGCGTTTGACAAAGCCGAGTGGAATCTGATCAACGCCTGCGAGCCGGCCGATTTGATCATCCTGGCTATTCCTCTCAGCGGGATCCAACCCACCCTGACCGCAGTGGGGCCATACCTCAAGGCGGGGGCCGTTATTACCGATACCGCCCGCCACAAAACCTCGGTGTTGGCCTGGGCCGCCGAGGCCCTGCCGCCGCAGGTACACTTCGTCGGCGGCGACCCGCTGGTTCACCCGGCCGGCAGCGGCCTGGAACATGCCTCCGCCGATTTGTTTCGGCAGCGGTTGTACTGCCTCACCCCGGCCTCCAGCGCCGACGAGACGGCGGTGCAGTTGGTGGTGGGGATAGTATCTATGCTGGGCGCCAAGCCATTTTTCCTGGATGCCGAAGAACACGACGGCCTGGCGGCGGCGGTAGATACTCTGCCGGCCCTGGTCAGCGCCGCCCTGGTTGAAACGGTGGCCGGGCAAAGCTCCTGGCGAGAGCTGCGCAAGCTGGCCGGGTCGCTCTTTGAGCAGGTTTCGATGGGCGCCAGCGGCGATCCAGACTCGCTCCGGGATAGTCTGCAGGCCAACAAGCTCAATCTGCTGCATTGGCTGGATAGTTACATGGGGCAGTTGCAGCAGCTCCGCAGTCTGTTGGTTGAGCCGGAGGCCGGCGAACCGTTGGCCCAGAAGTTAGATCACGCCATCGTTGAGCGCCACAACTGGCTCAAAGATTATCAACACGGCTACTTTGATGACCCTGACGTGGCCTTGCCTCCAATTGAAAAGCGCAACTTGATGCAGCAGTTGGTCGGCCTGGGCGGATTTGGAAAAAAGCAGGGGAGCGGAGGCGCAGGGGAGCAGAGGGGAAGAGGGTAATTGTGTCTCTCCTGCTCCCCTGCTGAATTATGGCCGTCTTTGTGTATATGGTTGAGTGCGCCGATCAAACGCTCTACACCGGCTGGACCACCGACCTGCCGCGCCGTTTAAAAGCCCACAACGCCGGGCGGGGCGCTCGCTACACCCGGCAGCACGGCCCGGTGCGCCTGGTTTACAGTGAAGCGCTGCCCGACCGCCGCGCAGCCATGAAACGAGAGCTACAAATCAAGCGCATGTCGCGGGCCGAAAAGCTGAAACTGGTTGAACGCTATAACCTTTAGCGTTGTAATGTTGAACGTAAAACGCTACACTTGCTATTCCTTTCCGCCTGCGGTACAATCGGCCTGAAAGAGGCAAGTGAACCTTTGCACCAACAGTCTCCCTCCCCCAAATTAAACATCCTCATGCTGTCGCCCACCATGTTTTTTGCCGATTATGGAGCGCATGTGCGCATCCTGGAAGAAACATTAACACTCCAGGCGCTGGGGCACCGGGTAACCATCCTGGCTTACCCCAACGGCCGGGATATCCCCGGCATCAAGGTGCGGCGCTGCTGGGGAGTCCCCTTTAATTACCGGGTGATCGTCGGTTCCTCGCGCCATAAAATTTACCTGGATGTGCTGCTGGGCCTCATGGCGGTGCTGCACGTGCTGCGCCACAAGCCGGATATTATCCACGCCCATTTGCACGAAGGCGGCCTGATTGGCCGCATTTTGAGCAAGTTGACCGGCGCTCCCCTGGTTTTTGATTTTCAAGGCAGCCTGACGGCTGAGATGATTGACCACAATTTTTTGGCGGCTAACAGTCCTTTTTACAAGCTGCTGTACTGGCTAGAGCGCCGGATTGACCATGCCGCCGATGTGATTTTGACCAGCACCAGCCACTCGGCTAACCTGCTGGCCGAAGAATTCGGGGTTCCCACCGCTAAAATTAATCCTGCCCCGGACTGCGTTAACGCCGAAACCTTTTGCGCCGAAAACTTCTCCGCCGCCGAAAAACGGCAGCTTAAAGAAAAATTAGGTGTCCCTCTGGATAAAAAGGTGATTGTTTATTTGGGCGTGCTGACTCCTTATCAGGGGATTGATAAGCTGTTAGAGGCGCTGGCCAGCCTCCGGGAACAAAGAGATGATTTTCATTTGTTGTTAATGGGCTACCCCGGCACAGAACGCTACCGGGCTATGGCCTGTCAATTGGGCCTGGCCGATCATGTCACCTTTACCGGCAAGATTCTGTATCAGGATGCGCCCCGTTACCTGGCCCTGGGTGATATTGCCACCGCGCCCAAACTCTCCGCCACCGAAGGCAGCGGCAAAATCTTAAATTACATGGCCATGGCCCTGCCCACCGTCGCCTTTAACCTGCCGGTGAGCCGGGAATTTTTGGGCGATGGCGGTATCTATGCCGCCGAAACAACCAGCCCGGCTCTGGCTGCCGCTCTGCAGCGCGCCCTGGATTTAACTCCCAGCAAACGGGCGCATCTGGGCAATTACCTGCGCCAGCGAGTCATCCGCTACTTCTCCTGGCAGCGGGCCGGCGAGCAGATTGAGGCGGTTTACCGGGCGCTGCTGGCCGGCGACCCTATCCCCACCGCCTTAGCCGTAAAACCGGCCGTCCATCGTTTCTCAGAAAACCCGTAACCTTATTTCCAGGTCGCCGCTTTACCCTACTCTGCGCCCCCAATTTTTACCTGTCCCTCCGCAGAGAGCATCCCTATGTGTCTGCAGAGCGAACCCCTTGTAGCAGATGCATAGGGATGCGTCTGCAGGGGATCTCCGGGCGGCCTCAGGAGTTCAATGGCCTTTGAGTCCCGTTGCTTGCTTGGGTGGGAGTGTGCTAAAATTCTGATATTGGCAACACGATGGTTGGCCGATAGACAAAGGGGGTTGGATTGTGAAAAAAGTTTTCGGCAGCGCCGGTTGGTTAGGTATCGTTAAAATCGCAGGTGTTTTGGCTGTGGTCTTGCTGCAATTTAGCTGGCCTATGAGCGGCGTGGCCTGGGCGGCCGACCCCACGGTAAACATCGCCGCTCCTGCCAATGAGTTTGGGGATGTGGGGGCGGCCCTGGGCAATGTGTGGGATATGAACAGTGTAGGCGATGTGGTGTGGACGCAGCCCAATGCCAGCGGGCAGATGGTGCAGTACACGCAGCAGGCGGCCGGAGCGGCGGGAGTGCCAACCGGCGCCTACGGCTCCGTCCTGCGCGGCGTCACCCCCAAAGGCAGCGATTTGGCTACTGCCTTCTACGCCAATTCCTCGGTTTCTATCCCCAGCAATATTTATCATTATTTGATCTATCGCTCCGCGATTGCGCCGCATCAGGCCGGCGAGGCCGGGCGAGAACCGACCAATGCCCGCATTTTGTACGCCTCGCAGTGGGGGATAAACTGGCTAACCCAGGCTTTCCCTTTCCGGCGCTATTCCAAACCTCAGCAAGTACAGGTGTGCCCGCCGGGCAGCAGCGCCGTGTACGGCAAGTGGTGCACCTATTTTATTGACCTGGCCCAAAATATCAACGGGCCGGGATCGCCTAACCCCTGGGATTGGGGCCAGGCCGGGGCCAGCGTCAAAGCTTTTGGCCTGTGGCCGCATGAAAATTGGTGCAATTCTACCTGTGGCCCCTCCGGCGACTCTCCTGACTATTTTTATTTAGATTACGTCTATCTCACCGGGGAGATTGTGGCAAAATACCCCGGCTATTTGTACACGGTGCGCTGGAATGTAAATGACGCCGATGGCGGGCAGGTGACTTCGACCCTGTATTATCAGGAGCGAGATGAAATCCTCACCCCGGATCAATCGCCAGACTGTGATGCTGCTAATCTAGCCACGGCCTGGACGCCGATTCCAGGCGGAACCTCCAGCCTGACCGTCAACGCCGCGCCTTCACAAAACCGCATTTTTCTGCCGGTCATCTTCAAGCCCAGCAGCAGCGGCTTTGGCTCCGGGGTAATGGGTTCGTATAACCAATCATTTACCTGGGATTTGTCTTCCGGGGCTTATGTAGAAGGCAAAGTTTACTACGTTTGCGTCCGAGTCCAGGACGGCAGTGGGGAAGGTTATCAGGTAAGTTCTGCGCCGGTGATCAAAGCCCCCCAGCCAACGGTGCTGCTCAACTAACTTGGGGTCAACAGTATCAAAACAGATTATGAACCACAAAAATTTAGCTAAAAAATTGCTTGTTCCAGGCACGCTTATGCTGCTCCTGACACTTTTCAATGCAGTGATCGGTGCGGCTCAAGGCCCGCCGCCGGCCGGCCCAAAATTTGTGCCGGGAGAGGTCATTGTAAAATTTCGTCCCCAGGCCAGCGCTTTTGCCCGGCAAAATTCACTTTTGTCTCTGGGATTGCAGCCTGCAGAAACCTTTCGCCAGGGTGAGGTGGTGCGGTTGCAAGTTGAACCGGGCCAGGAAGCCAGGGTGATCGCCGATTTGCTGGCCGCCGGCCAGGTGGAGTACGCCACTCCCAACTATTATGTCCAGGCCATGGGAGACCCCAATGACTTCTATTACAGTTTACAGTGGGGTTTAAAGAATACCGGACAAACGGGCGGTCTTAACGACGCCGATATTGACGCGCCCGAAGCCTGGGATATCTTTACCGGCAGCAGTGATATAACCATTGCCATTGTAGACACCGGGGTTGACCTGGATCACCCCGATTTACAATCAAAAATTGTGCCGGGCTATGATTTTATCAACAATGATGCCATTCCCGATGATGACAATGGGCATGGCACGCATGTGGCCGGCATCGCGGCGGCTCTGGGCAACAACGGCCTGGGCGTGACCGGCGTCACCTGGAACGCCAAAATCATGCCGGTCAAGGTTTTAAGCGCCTTTGGCGTTGGCAATAATCTTGGGGTGGCT
>CAZDMM010000038.1:0-13701 GCA_964505845.1 uncultured Caldilineaceae bacterium | reverse complement strand
ATGGCATTGATTTTGCCGTGGCCCATGGGGCTAAGGTTATTAATTTGAGTTTAGGCGCTGCAGGAACCTCCTCTCCATGTACCGGTTTTGAGATAGTGCGCGACGCCATGCAGCGCGCCCTTGATAATGGCCGGCTGGTGATTGTGGCGGCCGGGAATGAGAATTCCGCCGTAAGCTGCCCGGCGGCGTATGACCAAGCCCTGGCTGTCGGTTCAACCACCGACAGTGATGTGCGTTCATCCTTTTCTAATTTTGGCCTTGAACTGGATATTGCTGCGCCCGGCAGCAATATCTTTAGCACTTTGCCAGGGGGAGGTTACGGCTATCTGAGCGGCACGTCCATGGCCACCCCTCATGTGGCCGGCCTGACCGCTTTAGCCTGGTCATTTGCTCCCACCTTGAGCAACGCCCAGGTGCGGGCGATTATCCAGAACACGGCTGATGATCTGGGGCCGGCCGGTTGGGATCAAGAATTTGGTTATGGCCGGATTAATGCTTACTGTGCGCTTACGGTGGCGGCCTTTCAAAGCGCGCCGCCGCAAGTTTTTCTCTTTGTGGATGACAATACCGCCTCTGCTTCGCAGAACTTCTTTATTTCCAACACTTGCCTTACCTGGAACGTATCGATTCCACCGGGGACCACCTGGTTGAACGCCACCCCTATTACCACCGGCTCGCTCACCAGAATTGCCCTCATCGCCACCCGGCCGGGTAGTTATGGCACTTATACCGCCACGGTGACTTTCACTGGCCCCAATTGTCACCCAGGTTACGCTGTTTTATCTACCTGAGATTCATACCTATCGCCTGCCGCTGCTTTTTAAGAATTAGCAAAGGTGACGGTCACTTGAAAAGTGACTGTCACCTGATAAATGCCACCTGAGAATCCTGAAGTTAGGCCAAGTCGCCTATTGCTTGATGACTGAGCTATGATACAATAGATAATAGGTCTTTTGGCCTTTAACAACTAAAGAAATAATTGAGTTTCGACCAGTGATAACCGCAGGAGGGTATCATGGGAATTCGACGACTCCTTGGGAAAGTGGTAAAGGTAGTGGGCGCAGCGGGCTTAAGGTTTCAGCCTTTGTCTGGCCTGCGTTTTAAGGGGGGACAGCCTTAAATTGGGCTGCTCCCCTTTTTTTATTGGTTAAGGGTTCACCTGGAAAGGATAGACTTATGAACTCCCAACACATTTCCGCGTGGCTCAAAAGAGTCATGCTTGAGCTTCTAATCCTCTTGGCTGCTGGCCTGTTAGGGGGTGTTATTTTAATCCCGGCCGCCCGGGCCGACTCACCGGTGTTTGTGAGGCCCGCCGGAGATGACCTGTTTTGCAACGGTACGGCCAATGTGGATTACAGTTCGACCGTCGCCCCGGCTTGCGCAGTCAAAACAATACCGCGCGCCGTTGAATTGGCGGCTCCTGATGGACGGGTAAGCCTTTTTACGGGCAGAGAAACCGCCCTTTTTCCGCCTGGCGGCTTGGCGCCCGCCGAAGGCGTCATCTCAACGATGGCAGTAGCCACCCTCACCGTGAATAAAACCGACGCCCTCGACCCGGTGCAGGCTACCCAACCCTTAACCTACACCATTCTTATTACTAACCCACCCGGTTCGGTAACCGATAATTCGATCAGCTTGATTGATACCCTGGGCTGGCAGGCCAACGCCGTCGCTTTTAAATCGGTTACTTCTACCCATGGCAGTTGTACCGGGACGCTTTTAAGCAATGTGTGGATTATCAATTGCAGCTCTATCAATTTAGCGGCCAGCCAGACCGCTACGGTGACGGTGGTGGTGACCCCTACCGCCGCCGGAATCTTGCCAAATGGGGTTGATGTGATTCCTTCTAACACCAATCTGGCCGGCAGCAGCGATACCGAAACAACCCAGGTTATTGGCCTGACTAACCTGGCGATAACCAAGCTAGACTCGCCCGACCCGGTGGTGGTAAATTCGCCCCTGGCTTATACCCTGGTTGTCACCAATTTCGGCCCCAATGCCGTCGCCGCAGGCTCGGCCATCCTTACCGATACCTTACCGGCCGGCGTTACCCTGGGGCCGGTTCCACCCGGCTGCACTTACAGCGCTCCCACTCTTTCCTGCTCCCTGGGTTTTTTAGACGTTAATTCCAGTACGACCATCAGTTTGGTGGTCACGCCGACAGTGGTGGGCCTGATAACCAACACGGCTGCCATTACCGTTACCGGCGGGGCTACCGACCCTACTCCAGGCAACAATGTCGCCACCCAAACCACCACCGTCATCTTCCCCCTCAATTCGCCGCAGGTGAGCAAGGATGATAGCGTTCTCTGCGCTATTCCGGGCCAGTTGATTGATTACACCATCACGGTCACTAACCCGGCCACAACCACGGTCAATAATCTACTGTTGACCGAATTTTTACCGGCGAATACAACCTTTCAGGGGCCGGCAGGGGTCTGGACTCCAGGGCCGGGCAACACTTATACCCGCACAACCTCGTTACCCCCCAATACTGCGGCCAACAGCCTCTTCTCGGTGCTGGTCAACCCGGCCATGCCCACCACCACTACCGCCATCACCAACCAGGTGACTGTCAGCCCGCCCGGTCTCAGCTTTTTCTTGACCACGCCCATCAACCATACCGTGCCTGATCTGTACGTGGTTAAAAACGATAATATTGAACTGCTCAGCACGGCGGCGGCTGAAACCATCGCCCGTTTGGAGCAGCGAGTTGGCCCGCAGCCCTGGCTAGAAGCGGTCAAACAGCCGCCTATTGGCAGCCAGGCCACCTCGGCCTCGCCCGGCGACATCATCTCTTACACCATCGCTTTTGGCAACGCCAGCAGCAACCCGGCGTCCAATGTGGTGATTACCGAAACTTTGCCGGCCAACACCAGTTTTGCCGGCCCGGCCTATTGGACTCAGGTAAACGCCAACACCTTTGTCTATACCATCTCCACGCTTTCCGGCAGCAGCGGCGGCATTTTAGATTTCAGGGTGCAGGTGGCTAACCCCTTCCCGTCCGGCACACCGGGGGTAACCAATACGGTGCAGATAGGCGCAGTGACAGCCGAGTGCGATACCGGCAACAACATCTCGCGTGAGTTTACCCCGATCAGTTCAGGGGGGCCGTCCACCCTCTATCTGCCGATTATCCTTAAGAATTTCCCCGCCGCTCCACCTCCCCCACCGTCTACGCCGGCCCCGCTGGCCTATGTCTCTGATGTTAAGGCCGACCCGGATACCAACCAGATTTTTGTAGCCAGCCCGCGCCATGATTGGGTTTATGTGATTAATGGCAGCAGCGACTCGGTAACGCGCAATGTGCCGGTGGGGAACGGGCCAACCGGCTTAACCGTGCTGGACAGCAGCAATAAAGTTTTTGTGGCCCATCAATATGGAGTCAACAACTGGCAGCCGGGGTTTATGGCCTTTGGGGTTAATGATAGCAGCAGCCACGCCGCCGCCGATAATGGCTACGCCGGGGCTGCACCTGTCAAAACAGCCGGTAATCCAAATAATGGCCGGGTTTATGTTTCTAACTACTTTGATAAACTGGCCGTGTTTGATGGCAATGCCGGCGCGCCCGAAACTCGCCTGGGCTGGGTGGTACAAAAAGCTTTCCAGGGCGCTTATGGCATTGACGCCAGCGCCGCCACCAACCGGGTTTACCTGGCTACCCGCGATACCGGCGAATTGGTGGTTTTTGATGGCAGCGGCGACCGGCTGCTCCAATCAAATTATATCCCCACCCATGTAAAACCACCCCAGGCTTGCAGCTTGTGGAGTGTGGCCGTCAACGAGACTACCGGGCATGTTTTTGTGCCGTGCCCGCAGTTGGGCAAGGTGTACGTATTGCAAGAAAATCAGGTTTCGGTGTTAGATTTAGAGGCCCAGGGTGTGCTGGAGGAGCGGGACGGCAACCTGGCCCTGGTGGTTTCGCCGGCGGCGGCCCCCTGGATTGCCGAAATCAGCATCCCCGGCGGGGCCGGTTTGGGTGAGGAAGGCATTGCTGCCCTCAACGCCGCCAGCGGTTACGTCTTTATCACCAATGCTCACAACAATTCGGTGGTGGTGCTGCAGGATGGCGGCGCGCCGAGTTACGTAACCACCGTGGCGGTGGGCGCAAAACCACAAGGCGTAGACGTCAACCCGGCCACCCAAAAGGTCTATGTGGGCAATACCGGCCACAATTCGGTGACGGTACTCAGCGCGGCTTCGCCTTTTGGCTTGATTAAAACTGTTGCGCTAACGCCGTAAGCAGCGTGTTAAACCGCTAAAACCAATCAGGGGCGACCTGTCCGGGTCGCCCCTATGTTTTTTGGGCAAGCCTCGTAAACGTGTTACAATCTGCGCAGGAGTTGGCTAAAGTATGTGGACAATCATCAAAAATGCCATCGGTGATTTTTGGGACGAGATGTTCTGGCTGGTGATTTTTAATGTTTTGTGGCTGATTTGCCTGGTGTTGATTATCCCCTATCCTCTGGCTACCTTTGGCCTCTTTTTTATTGCTTATGATGTGGGCGAAGGGAAGGGGATCAAATTTAGCCAATTTTTTAGCTATGGATTTAAAATGTGGCGGCAGGCGTACCTGTGGGGGATCATCAACCTGGTGGTTTTGAGCGTCATGTGGGTCAATTTCACCTTTTACGGCACGGTGGAGGCCGAGTGGGCTGCTATGGCCCAAATGTTTATGCTGGCGTTGCTGGTGCTGTGGCTGGTGCTGCAGTTCATCACCCTGGCCTTTTATCCGCGCCTGGCCAAGCCGCAGTACAAACTGGCGGTGCGCAATGCCGGCATCGCCATGAGCCGGTATCCTTTGCTGGCGCTGCTGTTGGTTGCGGCCCTGGCCGTGATGAGCGTGCTCATCTTTTTTGTACCGGCCATCATTGTCATCGGGGCGGCGGCCATTCTTGCTTTGATTGCCAACCGTATTGTGGCGGTAGTTGTTAAAAAAGAGCAGCCATCTGAAGAGCGTTAAATGTTCAACGTCCGCACAACTCGCGGAACTGGCACAAGCGGCACACGCTCAGGTCGTCAACCATGGGAAAGCGCCGTAATTCGGCCAGGTTGGCCGGCGCATCAAGCAGCAAGCTTTGCAGCCTGGCGATGCTGGCCCGCACCGTCGCTTCGGTTTCGGCCAGCAAACCCTCATCTAGCTCAAATTCCAATAATTTGTCCTCAGCCAACTGATAAACTACCGCGCGCAGGGGCAGGTGGGGCGTGGCCGCCAGGCGCGTAAACAGGCGCAGGCATAGGCCGTACACCCCTAACTGCCGGCGCACCTCGGCGGGGTCAACCTCCCCGGTTTTCCAATCATGCACATATAAGGCATCCTCGGCTCGCCGCACCAAATCCATCTGCACCCACACCTTAACCCCGGCAACGGTAAAGGATTGCAGCTCTTCGATGGTGAGCAGCGTAATAGCCGGCTGGCGGCGCAGGTAAGCGTACAATGCTGAGTGCAGAAAAGTGCGCAGGCGCTGTTCGGCCTGGTTCAAGGCCTTGTCCCAGGCAGATGAGTCCAAACCAAGCTGATAGTAATGTTCTTGAAAGCCGGTCAGTTGATTAGGCTGTTGGCGATACCGCCCGCTGAGTGAAGTTTCTATGTCCGCCTGAGCGCGGGCGCGCAGCCCTTTGACCAGGTCGGCTTCGGCCAGCGCTTGGCCGGCTTTGAGCCGCGCCAGGGCAAATTTGATAGAGTCATGCACCAAGGCCCCGCTCCAGCGGGGGAGGTCGGTTAAATTTTTAAGCAGGTAGACCTGCCGCACCGGCGCCGGCGCGTCTGGCCGCCAGCCTTCCCAGGCGGCGTAGTAATGATAGTAATAGGCGCGCGGGCACTGCCGGTATTTGGTCGCCCGCGAGTAAGACCAGCTAAACTCGTTGGGCAGGTCGCCGCCGGCCGGTTGGGTGGTATGAACGGCCAGCAAATCGAGGGCGGCGGCCGGCCGGCAGGAGAGGGCCGGGCCGCGCTCGGTTTCCTGCCAATCGTGCTGGAGATGGCCGTACCAGTAGCCCGGCTGGCGCTGCTGGATAAAGAGGTGGTCGCCGTACAGAATGGCCGTCAGGCGGCGGGTCATGCCCTGGGTGGCAGCCGCCGCGCCGATGGCCTCCAGCTCCCAGGCGCGCCCTGGCCGGGGGTGTACCTGGCGCAAATGCCACAGGCGATTATTGAGGAGGAGGTTCTGCCCTGCTTTGAGCAATGATCAAAAACCCTGCTGGCTACCTGGTTAGTTTCATCTTAATCTGGATGAGTCATTCCAGGTAAGAAGTTTTCAACGTCAAGACGCCAAGTTTTTCCTTTGCGCCTTTGAACCTTTGCGTCTTGGCGTTGACTTTTTTCTAGTGGTCATGCTCACTATGATCCATAGCCTGTTCGGCGCTTTGCCCGCCTTCTTGAACGCCGACTTCAACGGTGAGCGAGCCGCTTTTTTCAAAATTGAGGACAACCTCAACCTTTTCACCCACTTTGAGGGCGTGTTTTAGGTTGACCAGCATGATATGTTGGCCGCCCGGCTCTAGCCGTACCGACGCGCCGGCGGGCAGGTCAACCCGCCAGAGCGGACTCATTTTGGCCATGTCGTTGGCGTCAATGGTGGTTTGGTGCAGTTCAGCCGCCGCCGCCGCCGCGCTGGTCACATTGAGGAGGGCGTCAGAGTCATTGCCCTCGTTTTTGAGGGTCAAATAGACCACGCCGCTGCCGCCGGCCGGCGCCGGCCGGGCATAGGGGTTGGCAATAGTGATGTGGGGTTGAGGCGCTGAAGCCGGGCGGCACTGCGCCGCCAATAACCCCAGCGCCAGCAGCAGGATGAGTAGCTTGCCCCGGATTTTCATGTTGAAGGGCTATGCTGGAGCAGGTATTCCAGGTCGTCGCGTAAATCGCCGATTTCAAAACCGAAGCCATAGGTTAACACAAGTTGGCTCTGCGGGTCAACCAAAAAGAGGCGGGTGCTGTGAGAAACGGCATACCCCCCGGCGGAGTCGGTGCTGGTATCTTTTTCGGCCATGACCCCAAAGGGTTTCATCACCGCTTGCAGTTGGGGCAGGCTGCCGGTTAAGCCGATAAACTCAGGCCCAAAACCGGCCACGTATTTGCTCAAAACCTCCGGGGTGTCTCGCTCCGGGTCAACCGAGATAAAGAGCACATGCACCCGCTCTTTACCCTGTTTGAGACCGGCCAGCGTTTGTTTGACATCGTACATGGTCAGGGGGCAGGCGTCGGGGCAGTGGGTGTAGCCAAAATAAACCAAAGCAATCTCACCTTTTACCTGGCTGAGGCGGAAAGGCTGGCCGGTCACGTCGGCCAACTCAAAATCCGGCAGCGCCAGGGGTGGGTTCACCACCGACCCCTTGTAAGCATAGCCCTGGCTCTGGCAGCCGCTCAACAGCAGCGCCAGGCCAAGCAGTAAAATGAAAAATTTATACATTGCCATTGACGATTGAAATAAAATTATTTTAGTTCGCGGCCGGGTGGATGTCAACAAAAATCAATCCCACTCCCCTAACTGGTACAGAACGGCCGCACAAATGGCCAGACCGGCCGTTTCGGCCCGCAGAATACGCGGCCCCAGTTTGACCGGCCGGATGCCGGCGGCCTGCGCCTGGGCCGCCTCAGCGGCGCTAAAACCGCCCTCCGGGCCAATAAAAATGGCTACCTGCCGGGGGGTGGTCTCCGCCAGAATGGTTTTGAGGGCCGGCCCGCTGGCCTCTTCCCAGGGCATCAGGGCCAATGAGTCCGGCCAGGCTGACCGGCCAGGCGACTCTATCGCTTCCGCCAGGGTCAGCGGGGGGGCCAACTGCGGCAGGCGGCCGCGCCGGCTCTGCTCCGCCGCTTCCCGGATGATGCGCTCCCAGCGCGGATACTTGTCCACCACATCACGGGGATGGTTGACCACCGAGCGCTGGCAGATGACCGGCCTGAAACGGCTGACCCCTAGTTCTGTGCCCTTTTGCAGCACCCACTCAAATTTTTGGCCCTTGAGCGTGCCCTGGTACAACGTGATCTGCACCGCCGGTTCACCCCGGGCCGGCTGCCCGCCGATAATTTCGCCCTGCACCTCGCTCTGGCCCAGGGCGGTCAGCCGGACGCGCCACTCCTGGCCGGAGTTGTCGAGCACGATAATCTCGTCGCCGGGTTGCAGGCGCAGCACCGTTTTGACCTGGTGGGCCGCCTCGCCGGATAAGCGGGCGGTGGGAGGAGTGAGCCAATCGGGGGGGATAAAAAAGCGGTGAGTCAAGGTTAAAACTCAAAAAAGTGAGGTGATATTTTGCGCTGAAGTAGCTCTCTAAACTGGGCTTCCTGGGCCGCATCGGCAAAAACCCGCTTGGGAATGACGGTGAACAGGCGCTCACCATAAAAAAGCAGATAAAACTGCCGGTTCTCCCAAGTCAATACAATCAATGCAAAAACGGACCAGCCAAACAAAATTACCGGCTCGCGGCTGTAGAGCCAGAATAAAAAACCGGCCAGCAACACTATGCCTACTCCGGCGGCGTAAGTGGGAATATGAAATTTGTGGTTGTAGAATGACCTTACGGCTGCCACGTATTCAGCCTCGGTATATTGGAATTGGAGGGTTAGATCGGTGGACATGGTGCGAGTTCAATGGTCATTAAAGAGGAGTGTCAAAGCTTTGCTTTGACCGGCGAAAGCAGAGCTTTCGCACTCCAGAAACATTAATCCTCCCATCCGGGCGGCAAGGGACACAGGGTGATACCGGGCATGGGGAAATCATTCGGCTTCAAGGTGACTACGGTAAGCTGGCAGGTGATGGCGGTGGCGGCGATAATGGCGCTGTACGGGTTGAGATTAATTCTTTTGACCTGGTACTCGCGGATGTAATCCCCGGCCAAATCGGCGATGGTTGGACTCAGATGATACGTGACCAAACGGTTGAGCAGCTTTTGGGTCAGTTCGGCTTCAAGGGGGTGCAGGCCGGCGTGGATTTCTGAGCGGGTGATGCTGGAGATTCCCAGCCGTCCCTGGATGGACAGGCGGCGCAGCCACGCCACCGTGGCGGGCTGCCCGCGCAGATGCCGAATCACAACCCCCGTGTCGAGCAGATAGCGGGTCATGGGAAATACCGCCTTTCCGTGCTACCACTCGCCCCGCAGGGCGGCCAGCCACTCGTCAATTTCTTGCCCGGTCGCCAGTTCGGGGTGATGCTCGTCGCTCCAACAGCCGGCGGTTTCAGCCAGCAGCGCTTCCTGTTCTGCTATCGCCAGGTAATCTTCCAAAATTTTGGTAATGACAAGGCTGCGCTGGCGGGCAGGAACCTGGGCGTTGAGCCTCTCTGCCAGGGCCTGGGGCAGGGAGAGGGTGATTTTTTGCATGGACGATGATGCTGCCATAAAGCTTGCTCCTCAGAAAATAGCTCTATTCACCGTAGGGCGGCATCCCTACACCTGCACTTGCAGGGCAGGAGCAAGTGTGCTGTCCGCCGAGGCAAACCTGCCCCAGAGCCGCAGGTGTGGGTAGGGATGCCTCGGCTACGGTATTTTTATTATGGCTCCCTTAAAAATAGACCGGCAATAGATTGTAAACCGGCGGTCGGCCGTCTGCGGTCACGCTTGCACCACCAGGGCTACCCAATCTTCCACCACCTGCCGGTTGCTGAGGCGCAGGCCCTGGGCGTTGGCGGCGGCGGTCACAGCGGCTTCCTGCTCAACCAGCAGGCCAGAGAGGATAAGCTGGCCTGCTGGGGCCAGCGCGGCCGCCAGGTCGGGCATGAGTTCAACCAGGGTGTTAGCCAGGATGTTAGCCAAAACCACATCCCAGGTGCGTTCCCCACGGTCTGCTGCCGAGCCAAGCGCCGTTTCTGCCAGGACGCCCTCTCCCGCGGGGAGGGCGTAGCCGTTTCGCTCAAGATTTTCGCGGGCCACCCGCACCGCCACGTCGTCAATATCTACCGCCCGCACCTGGGCTGCGCCCAATTTTAGGGCCGCCAGGGCCAGAATCCCGGAGCCGGCGCCGACATCAAAGACGGTTTTGCCCACCAGGGGCATCTCCTCCAAAATTTGGAGGCAGAGCTGGGTGGTGGGATGGAGGCCGCTGCCAAAAGCCAGGCCGGGATCAATTTCAAGGATCAGGTCATCCGCACCGGCCGGGTAGTCTCGCCAACTGGGTTTGATGACAAAGCGCCGCCCAATCCGGGCCGGATGAAAGTGCTGCTTCCAGGACTCGGCCCAATCGCTCTGGCCGACAAATTGCAGGCGCGGCTGCGGCAGCCCGCCGGGCAGGGCCTGGCCTACCAGGGCCAGCATCATTTCGATCTCGCGCAGCCGGTGGTCATCTTCGCTGGGAATGACGGTGCGCACGGTAATTTTGTCAAAATGAGGCGGATAGCTTTCCATCACCGCCCCACCATACCCGTAGCGGTTGAAAAGCTCGCCGACAGTCTCGGCGGCTTCGCCATTAAGATCAACCAAAGCAATCTCAATAAAATCCATGCTGACCTGTTTTACCCTTTTACCCGCGCCACCATAATGGTCAAATCGTCTTGCAGTTCGGCGCCGTCAATAAAGGTCCGTACCGCGCTTAACATGTGGTTGAGGGCAGATTGGGCATCCAGGCCGGACGGCAAATTTAGCAGTTCCGATTGGAGGCGGTCAAACCCAAACATTTCTCCCTGGTTGTTTCTGGCTTCAACCAAACCATCGCTGCTCAACAACAACAAATCTCCGGGGTTCAGGGCTAACGACTGCGCCCGGTAAGCATATTGGGGCCAGGCGCCCAGGGGCATCCCCCCAATTTGAACTTCAATGACCGAGTCATCCCGGCGCAAGTAAGGGAAGACAAAGCCGGCATTGGCCACGCGCACGCACAGGGAGGACTCGTCCACAATCAAGTAACAGCAAGCCACATTCATGCGGTTGGCGTGAAAACGCAGATACAGGTCATCATTCAATTGGGCCAGCAGCCGTTCCGGGCTGGTATGGGTGGGGGCGTAGGCTTCCAGCAAGCCGACGGTTAACGCGCCGGCCATTGCCGCCGAAGCGCCTTTACCGTTGACATCCCCGATGGCAATCCCGCGCTGCCCCTGGCCCAGGTTGATCATCGTGTAAAAGTCGCCTCCCATTTCTCGGGCCGATTGCCAAAAGACGGCCAGCTCCCAGCCGGGAGGGGGGGGCAAGGTGCTGGGCAGCAGGCTGGCTTGCATTTGGCTGGCCAGGGATAGCTCGGTGGTCATCCGCTCATAATGCTGCTGCAAGGCATATCTGGAGTTTTGAAGATGCGCGGCCATAGAGTTGATGGCCTCGCTCAGAAAGGCTATTTCTTGTGGCCCGGTCACTTCGCTGCGGGCGGCCAGGTCGGAGCCGAGCGTGATGACCGTGCCGACCAAATTGGAGATCGGGATGGCGATGGTGCGGGTAATCAGCAGGCTGGCTCCCAGGCCGGCAATCAAGGCCAAAACCACAAAAATGATGGCAATAGTCAGAGATAAGGTTTCAACCTGGCGAGCCTGGTTGATGAGACGGGCGCTGGTCTCGCCTTGAACCTGGCGCAGATGTTCGATGGCTTCCACCAGGTTATCCTGAACTGCGCTGCCCTCGGTGGCCCATAAAAGACGCGCTGCTGCGGGAAAATTACTGGCGTGGAGACGCAGAGCTTCTTGCGCTTTCTGATCCTGCTGCTCCTCGGCGATAGTGGCCGTCTGGAGAGCCTGTTGTTCTTCCGGGGTATTTAGCAGGGCGCTAATTTCGCTGGTATTGGCCTCAAAGGCGATTTCGTGGCTTTGAAAGTCTCTTAAATATTTTTCATCCCCGGTTTCTAAATAACGGCGCAGAAACTCGCTGCGTTGGGTAGAGAGAATTTCTAATTCTTGAGCCAAACTTTCTACCACCCCCCGATTTTGGGTAACCTGGCTCTGCTGTTTGCTGATAACATAGGCGCTAATCAGGGCCAAAGCTATCAGCAAGGCCAGCAAGAGTGTTAAGCCAAAACCCAGGGCTACCAGTTGTCCAATACGGAGAGAGTGGAAGCGTTTCATCACGGTTTGGTTTATGAATGTGGAGGTACAGCCTTTTCATCTGCTGCAAATTAACGCTTAATTTGCTGTTTGGCAATGATACTTTCTATTTGGGGCAAAACGCTTTTGATGGCGCTGGCCGCCTCTTGTTGGCCCCGCCATACCGGGGTCAAGGCGTTATTCATCAATTCAATAATATCACTGGAACCGGGAAAAGCCGGGGTGGGTTCCCCGATTTCGGCCTCATCCAAAAAAACTTTAGCGTTATGGCTGGGGCGTTGATCCATGAATACTTCGGATTGGGCCACCGAGCGCCGCGCCGGGACGGCCACACCTGACTCGGCAAAGATAGCCTGACCCTTGAAGCCGGATAGGAACTTGAGAAAAGTCCAGGCTGCTTCGGGATGGGCAGTTTTAGCGGTAATCACATAACCGGCTCCGGCCGCCACATTGGCCCGGCGCACCTGGTGAGGCAGCCCCACCACATCCCATTCCAGGTCTGGCTGGGTGGCAAAAGCGGGGATCAGGGCATGGTTGCCAAAAGCCATAGCTAATTTGCCTTCTTTGAAGAGCGTGGCGATATTGCCCGAATCAAGCATTTGCTCGTAAGGCGGCGTTACCCGGTCTACATTGATGAGGTTAGCAAAAAATTGTACGGCTTCGGCGGCGGCGGGCAGGCCCAGGTCTGTTTGGGTGGGAAATAGTTTGTCATCAAAAATCTTTACGCCGTTTTGCCACATCCAGATCATCCACCAGGAATTAGGCTCAAAAGCAAAGGCGTAAGGAGCCACGTTGGCCTTTTTAAGGGCCAGGGTGGTGGCGCGCAGATCGGCCCAGGTCCAATCGCTTTTGGGGTAGGGCAGACCGGCCTGGTTGAACAGGCGCTTGTTGTAAAAGATAACCTTGGTGTCGCTGTCGCGGGGTAGGCCATAAAAACCTTTGCCGGGGATTTTAAAGTGGACCAGCAGGCCATCAAAAAAGTCCTTGTCGTCATAGTTTTCGGCCTGCATGAGCGGGGTCAAATCCATAAAATAGCCCTGGGGCACGTCAACGGGAGCTTCGGACCAAAACAATACGTCTGGAACCGGCTCACCAGCCTGGAATTTGGCCCGCAGTTCTTTGAAATAAACATCATAAGGGCGATGAAAGGTTTCGATGTAAATGTTAGGATTATCGGCTTCAAAAACTTTGATGACTCGCTGGTTAATTTCTACCTCCCAGGGATCGCCCCAAAACCCCCAGGTGATGGTCACTTTTTCCGGTTTGGGGGTAGGGGTTGGGCTGGGCGCTAGAACGGCGGTGGGAGAAGAACCAAAGGTGCAGGCCGGGATAATAACAAGCAGTAACAATAACCCCAGGCAGAGGCGGCGAAATTGGGCGGGCATCAAATCTTCTCCTCTCGTCCAGGATGCAATCATCTGAACGGCCTTATTATACTGCTTTTGCTAATTCTTACAACCGCCCCATCAGATTGTGCAGGGCATGTTCAAAGTTCCACCTTCCCGGAAGCTGCATACCGTTTGAAGCCAAGAATTGGTCCAAAATCCAGCCAGTTTTGAGACAAAGCTTATTTGGAGCTTCCGGGAAGGTTTGCTAAATAACTTTGAACATGCCGTATCAGGTTGTGGTAGGTAAATTTGGGCCAGGCTGCCGGTAAGAAAATCGCCGGCCCATTTGTCTATTTAGCAGGACTCGTCTATAATGCCGACCGGTAAGCTATGAGCAACCCCAAGCAAACTGCAACTATCAT
>CAZDMM010000037.1:3354-20292 GCA_964505845.1 uncultured Caldilineaceae bacterium | reverse complement strand
TTTGGCTTTTTCCTCTTTGGGTTTTTCTTCCGGCGGGGCCGGTTTTTCCGAAGCCTTGATGGTGCTCTTATCTTTGGGTTTTTCTTCCGGCGGGGCCGGTTTTTCCGAAGCCTTCATTAAGCTTCTATCTTTAGCTTTTTCTTCTTTGGGTTTTTCTTCTGGCACAGCCAATTTTTCCGAAGCTTTCATAACATTCTTATCTTTGGGTTTTTCTTCCGGCGGGGCCGGTTTTTCTGAAGCTTTCATAACATTCTTATCTTTGGCTTTTTCCTCTTTGGGCTTTTCCCTGGTTGGGGTGAGGTAGCCGTCGGCCTTGTCCTGTGAGGGCAGCATATTTTCCAGCCAGCGGCTCAACCGAATCCAGGCCGAGCGAACTCTGGCCCAGCGATAAAGCGTCCAGCGAATCCCTTTATACCACCAGCCGCGCTGTTTGTAAGGCATGGGCACGCCCCACTGCACCACGGTGGCCCCCCAAGTTAACCCGCCGCCAAAGCCAACCATCACCAATTTATCTTTGTTGCGCACCCGGCCGGCTTCGATAGCCTCGCACAGCGCAATCGGGATCGAAGCGGCTGAGGTGTTGCCATACCGGTCGAGGTTGGTAAAAACTTTCTCCTCGTTCAGTTTTAAAATTTTACTGGCGCTTTCTATGATCCGGATATTGGCTTGATGGGGAATCAAGAGGTCAATTTCATCAATGGCTACGCCGGCTTTTTCACAGGCTTGTTTGGCGGCATTGCCCATGACACGGGTGGCAAAGCGATAAACTTCTCGGCCGTTCATTCTAATATAATGAAGCCGCTGGTCAATTGTCTCTTGAGAGGCGGGTATTTTGCTGCCGCCGGCCGGAATACAGAGATGTTCCGCGCCGGAGCCGTCGGAGCCAAGCACGGTAGCCAGCACCCCGCCGGGGGTATCATGGGCTTGCAGCACCACTGCCCCGGCCCCATCGCCAAACAAGGGATAGGTTGTCCGGTCCTGGATGTCGAGCAGACGCGAGACGGTTTCGGCCCCCACGACCAGCACTACCCTGGCTTGCCTGGCTTGAATGGCGGCCGACCCCATCGAGAGGGCGTATACAAAGCCGGCACAGGCGGCGCTCAAATCAAACGCTCCGGCGTGAGTGGCCCCGATGGCATCTTGCACCAGGCAGGCGGTGGAAGGAAAAAGATGTTCCGGCGAAAAGGTGGCGACGATAATCAGGTCAACGGCTGAGGGAGCCATGCGGGCCTCATCCAGGGCGCGTTGGGCCGCTATTATGGCCATGGTTGCGGTTGACTCGTCTTTGCCGGCAAAGCGTCGCTCCGAAATCCCGGTGCGGGAGCGAATCCACTCATCCGACGTGTCCATAAGTTTGGCCAAATCGTCGTTGGTGATGATGGTCTCAGGAATATATTTGCCCCACCCCACAATGTGCGCGTAGGTAGTCACGTAGTTACTCCTTAAACGTTAAACGTTCGAACGTTTAACGTTTGAACGCATTTCTATTCCCCGATATACTTTTTGATGATGATGGTGGCATTATGACCACCTAACCCGAACGAGTTTGACATGGCAAAATTGATATTGGCCTGTCGTTGTTGGTTGGGAGCGTAGTCCAAATCACATTCGGGGTCTGGAGTTTCATAGTTGATAGTCGGGGGAATAATACCATCGGTGATAGTTTTGACGCAAACCAATGCCTCCAGGGCACCGGCTGCCCCAAAAAGATGGCCGGTCATGGATTTGGTGGAGGAAACGACGATATTATAGGCGTGCTCTCCCAGCACCTCTTTGATGGCTTTGGTTTCGGTCTTATCGTTAAGGTCGGTGCCGGTGCCATGCGCATTGACGTAGTCAATCTCAGTCACCTCAATGCCGGCCCGCTGCACCGCATTGCGCATAGCCAGGATAGCGCCGGCAGCGTCTTCTAGCGGCGAGGCCATATGGTTGGCGTCAACCGAGGTGCCATATCCAACAAACTCGGCTAAAATGGACGCGCCGCGTTTTTGAGCATGTTCCAACTCTTCTAACACCAGCACCACCGAGCCTTCACTCATCACAAAGCCGTCACGATGCAGGTCAAAAGGGCGACAGGCCCCGGCCGGATTGTCATTATTCACCGACAGCGCCTTCATCACATTAAAGCCGGCAATGATGAGGGGATTGGTGGCGGCTTCGGCGCCGCCGGCAATGATGGCGTCGGCCATGCCCCTGGCAACCATTTCAAAGGCCTCGCCCAGCGAGTTGGTCCCGGTGGCGCAGGCGCTGACAACGGCCATGTTGGGGCCGCGCAGCCCATAATCAATAGCGATGCGCGCCGGGGCCGTGTCGGGCAGCAGCATGGGAATCCCAAAAGGGTTGACCTTATTTGGGCCGCGTTCGCGCAGCACATCGTATTGGCTCAAAGCGGTATCCATACCGCCCACACATGAGCCGATCACCAGGCCGATGCGCTCCCGGTCAACGCCATTTTCCAACAGCCTGGAATGGTCAATGGCCTGGCGGGCTGCTTCCATGGCGTACTGAGTATAGCGGTCCATGCGCCGCGCTTCTTTGCGGCCAAACAAAGCATCTGGATCAAAATTTTTAACTTCACCGGCAAATTTAGTTTCCAGATTAGAAACATCAAACCGGGTAATAGTGCTAATACCGCTCCGGCCGGCGATGAGATTCTCCCAGGTTTCCCGGGTGTTATTGCCAACCGGCGTCACGGCCCCCAAACCGGTAATTACTACTCTTCTTGACATACGATGCTGCTCCCTACGGAAAAAATTGAGGATGATAGTCTTGGCAGCTAAACCTGCCCCCAACAATTATAACACCGGCAGTTTGAAAAAGAGACGAGGTTACGCTGATAAAAAGCGCAAATTTGCTTGATTTTGGAACTCTGTTGTGATTTTTTGGGGTTTTTGGAAGGGTGAGCAAAATAGGCCATTATTTTGCCTTGCCCCGGTCTGTACGCTATACTTATTTCTTTACAAATAACCGACACTCCTGAAACAAGTTGATTTTTAACGCAAAGATGCCAGGGTACAAAGACGCAAACCTGCTTGATTATTTTTACACCCTGGTGTCTTTTAACTAGATTTTTGTAGCTCAAAAATTAGCCAATTTTCTGGATAAAAGATTAATATTTTTCCTTGCGTCTTGGCGCCTTTGCGTTTAGATCTCCAGGTTTCAGTAGAGTCATCTGATCTGAATAGTTTTTGAGAAGCAACGCTATGAAGATTGAAGCAACTTATGATGTCATTGTGGTGGGTGGGGGACACGCCGGGGTCGAAGCAGCCCTGGCGGCGGCCAACATGGGCGCTCGTACCCTGCTGCTGACCATGTACCTGGATACCATCGGCTGGATGAGCTGCAACCCCAGCATTGGCGGCTCGGCCAAAGGCCACCTGGTGCGAGAGATTGACGCCCTGGGTGGGGCTATGGGCAAGCTGACCGACCAAACCCATATCCAAATTCGCTTGCTGAATCACAGCAAAGGGCCGGCGGTGCATGCTCTGCGCGCCCAGGCCGATAAAAAACGGTACGCCTGGACGGTGCAGCGCACCCTGGAAAATGCGCCCAATTTGCACGTCAAACAAGCTACGGCTGAAGGGCTGCTGGTTCAGGGCGGCCGGATTCAGGGAGTCCAGACCCAATACGGTAGTCGCTATTACGCCAAAGCGGTCGTGTTGACCACCGGCACATTTTTGGGTGGACGCCTCATCACCGGCGAAACGATTACCCAGGGCGGCCGGGCCGGCGAGGGGGCGGCGCTGCGCCTGTCAACCTCGCTGGCCGAGTTGGGTTTTCGGCTGGGGCGGCTTAAAACAGGAACGCCGCCCCGCATTGATGCCCGCACCATTGATTTTAGCCAAACCATCCACCAATATGGCAGCGAGACGCCCCTGTACTTTAGCTTTGAAAACGTGGAGCGGCCGCCAGAAATCCCCAACTGGCTCAAAGAGTCGCCTCACCCGGTCTACCCGGTGGAGTGGCAGGCAGAGTGGCGGCCTCAACTGCCCTGCTATATGGTCTATACCCAGCCGGAGACGCATGCGGTCATCCGGGCCAATCTGCATCGCGCCCCCATGTTTACCGGGGTGATTGAGGGGATTGGGCCGCGCTACTGCCCGAGCATCGAGGATAAGATTGTCCGCTTTGCCCACAAAGAGAGCCACCAGTTATTTTTAGAGCCCGAAGGCTGGCACACCACCGAAGTTTATCTGCAAGGGGCCAACACCAGCCTGCCGGAGGATGTGCAGTGGGCCTTGGTGCGTTCAATCCCGGCCCTGCGCCAGGCCGAAATCATGCGGGCCGGCTACGCGGTGGAGTATGATTATGTGCCGCCCGACCAACTGCATGCCTGGCTGGAAACCAAGCCGATTGAGGGCCTGTTCCATGCCGGCCAGATCAACGGCACCACCGGCTATGAGGAAGCCGCCGCCCAGGGCTTGATGGCCGGCATCAATGCCGCCTTAAAGGTGCAGGGCCGCCCGCCGCTGCTGTTGGGGCGGGATCAGGCGTATATCGGTGTTTTAATTGATGACCTGGTGACCCAGGAGCACACCGAACCCTACCGCCAGATGACCTCGCGGGCCGAGTACCGGCTGCTCTTGCGGCAAGACAACGCCGATTTGCGCCTGTCTCACCTGGGGTATGAGGTGGGACTGCTGCCCCGCTGGCGTTACGATCTGGTCGAGGCCAAGCGGCGAGCCGTGCAGCAGGAGTTGGCCCGTCTGAGGGTGACGAACATCTCTTCGGCCAACGGCACGGCCCAAATTCTGGCCGATTTTGGGCTGGAGCCGATTGAGAACGGGGTCAACGCCCTGCAGTTTTTGCGCCGCCCCGAGGTGAACTATGAGGTGATCGAGTCGCTTGTTCCCCCGCCCCAACCACTAGCTCCTTCGGTGATTGAGCAGGTGGCAATTGAAACCAAATTTGAGGGATACATCGGCAAGCAGCAGCAGCACGTGGAGCGGGTGCAGCGGTTGGAGAATAAAACTATTCCGCTTGATTTTGACTACGAGGCGGTGACCGGCCTGCGCAACGAGGCCCGCCAAAAACTGCTCCGCTTCCGCCCGGCCACCGTCGGCCAGGCCAGCCGCATCGCCCGGCCGACATCAGCATTTTGCTGGTGCATTTGGAGCGGAGAGCGCCGGTTAATTGACGGCTTGTGGTAGGATAAATTGCCTGAGCTGTCTTTTGTCTTTTTTAAGTTGTGGTATAATCAGCGAGTCGTTGAAACGTTAAACCTTTCAACCTTAAACGTTGAACTAAAAATCGGAGTAAGTTAATGCCTGAAATTCAAATCCCCTCCTTCATTATTACAGGATTGCAAGTGATCCTGGCCTTTGGAGGAGCTTTTTTCCTGGCTCTGTGGTTGAGCCTGATTATCTGGACTTTTCGGGATGCGCGCCTGCGCTCCCGCGATGTTTTTGCCATTATGTTGGCTACCTTGATGGTGGTGGTATTTGGCCCGTTGGGGTTGGTGCTGTATTTTTTGCTGCGCCCGCCGGTTACCCTGGCGGAGTTGTATGAGCGCTCATTAGAAGAAGAGGCGTTGCTGCAAGATTTGGAAGAGCGGCCCCGCTGTCCTGGCTGTTCCCGGCAGGTAGATGAGGCCTGGATTGTCTGCCCCGATTGCCATACCACCCTCAAAAAGATTTGCCCCAACTGCCAAAAGAGCCTCCATTTGCGCTGGAACATCTGCCCCTTCTGTGGGGTGTTGGTGGGCGGCGCGCCTACCGGCGGCCCCGACCAGCATAATCACTCTTCCGGGCAGGTCATCACAGAGACCCGGCCAATGGGGGTGATAGCTACCGCCCCGGTTGAACCGTCGGCCTATTACGGCGGGGATGAAACCCGCCCGCACCGGCCTGAGATAGAACCGGCTTGAGAGATACTTTTCAGCCCGTTTTTATGGCTCACCGCTTTTAGCCGGGATTGGGAGATGAGGGAATTTAATCCTTGTTTTATCCCCCAATCCCCTAACCCCGGCCAACTAGCCTTATTCCCCATGCAGCACACTTTCTCTCAACTTCTTTTTGTTCTCCAGCGCCTGGTTTAACTCTTTGCGGCCAAATACCGGCGGCTTGGTCGGGCTGGTATCCTCAACTTCCACAGCCGTTCCGCCTTCACCCGCTTTGTGGATGGCCGGAGCCGATAAGAGCCGCTGCACCTCTGTGCCCTGGCAGGTAGGGCAGGTGATTTCTGCCGGAATTTGCTTGAGTGACAAAAACAGGCGTTCAAACTCTGCCCCGCATGTTTCACAACGATATTCGTAAATAGGCATCTGTACCTCTTGACAAAAGTACCTCAATGGATATGATGAGTTTCATTGCCTTAAAATTTACTCCAATCCCCCAAAGTGGCAAATGAGGAGGCCAACCATCCTATGCCTTTATCAGACGAGCAACGCCTACAATATAAACAACAGGCGGCCGAGCGGGCCGTTGACCTGGTACAATCGGGGATGGTGGTGGGCCTGGGAACAGGCAGCACCGCCATTTTTGCGGTGCGGCGCATCGCCCAACTGCTGCGGCAGGGCCAACTGCGAGATATTGTCGGCTTCCCCACTTCGGCCGCCGTGGAAGCCGAAGCGCACCGGCTGGGCATCCCTCTTTTGCCGCTGGATGAATTAGGTGTGGTTGATGTGACCATTGATGGAGCGGATGAAGTGGATCCCCAGTTCAATGTGATCAAAGGAGGCGGTGGGGCGCTGCTGCGCGAGAAAATTGTGGCCCAGGTCAGTCGCCGCGAAGTGATTGTGGTGGATGAGGGCAAGCTCTCGCCGCAGTTGGGAACGCATTGGGCCGTGCCGGTAGAGGTCATCCCTTTTGGCTGGCGTTCGCAGGCTTCATTTTTGGAGTCGTTGGGGGCGCAGCTTACGGTGCGGCTGCAGGCCGGCGGCGCTCCCTTTAAAACCGACCAGGGCAACCTGATTTTGGATTGCGCGTTTGGGCCGATTGAACAGCTTGACGAACTGGCCGCTCACTTGAATGGCCGGGCCGGGATTGTGGAGCATGGCTTATTTTTGGGCCTGGTCAGCGATTTGATTGTGGCCGGTGAAGAGGGAGTGCGCCATACCACTCGACCGGAGGCAGGTGAGGGATGATTGAGATAGCACCTTCGATTTTGGCCGCAGATTTTAGCCGGCTGGGCCAGCAGGTGCAGGGCTGCCTGGAGGCCGGCATCAAGCGCATCCACATGGATGTGATGGACGGCCAGTTTGTGCCCAATATTACCTTTGGCCCGCTGGTGGTGGAGGCGCTGCGTCCCCTGGCCGACTCCTTTGGCGCGATGCTGGAAACCCACCTGATGATTGTGCAGCCGGAACGGTATCTGGCCGATTTTGTGCAGGCCGGGGCAGACTTGGTGCTGGTGCATGTAGAAACCTGCCCTCACCTGCACCGCACCGTTCAGAATATTCACCAACTGGGGGCCAAAGCCGGCGTGGTCATCAATCCGGCCACGCCGCTGGTGACGCTGGAAGAGATTTTGCCAGAGGTGGAGCAGGTGCTGCTGATGACGGTTAACCCCGGTTTTGGGGGCCAGGAGCTGATCCCGGCCACGCTGGATAAAATTGCACGGCTGCGCCGCACCCTGACCGAGCGCAACCTGGGCCATATCCCGATTGAGGTGGATGGGGGGGTCAACCGCGAAACGATTGGGACGATAGCGCGGGCCGGGGCCGACATTTTTGTGGCCGGTTCAGGGGTGTTCAATAACCGTGGCTCAATTGCGGAAAACCTCAAAAGCCTTATCGAAGCCGCTTAAAAAGCATCCACGTTAGTCATAACAACAGGGATACCCGGTATAACCGGCGCACAGCGCCCCAATTTTTGGCAGAGAAAAGCCGATTTCCCGGCAGGCCGCAGCCAATTCCCCCAGCGGCAGCCCCATCACGCTGGCAAAACAACCTTCCAAACGCTCCACCGGCGTAAAGCCTTCGTGCTGGATGGCGTAAGCGCCGGCCTTGTCCAGCGGGTCGCCGCTGGCCACATAAGCGGCGATTTCGGCGTCGCTGTAGGCGCGCATCCAGACCTGGCTTTGATGCAGCCGGGTGATAAAAATACCATCCTGCAGCGGGTTAAGCGAGGCTGAAGACAGGCCCGCCACGGTGAGGCCGCTGTAAACCTGGTGACAGTGGCCGCGCAAGGTTTGCAGCATCGCTGTGGCGGCGGCGGGGTTGCCGGGTTTGCCCAAAATCTGGCCCTCAAAAGCCACTTCGGTATCGGCGGCAATGATGATGATCGGGTGAGGCTCAACCGGGGTTGAGTTTTTGATGGGAGGGACGAGGAGCGGCAGGCGGGCTGCTACCGCCTGGGCTTTGAGTTGGCTTAACCGCTGCACCAGGGTAGCGGGGGCTTCGCCGGGCAAGGGAGTCTCATCCACCCCATTGGGAGGCGCTACCCTAAACGATAGCCCGATAGCCCGCAGTAGTTCCTGGCGGCGCGGCGAGGTGGAAGCCAGGATGATGAGCGGTTGGGAGGTAACATGGAGCGGGCGAGGCAACATAAGATTGTTACCGGGCCGATGGGGTGAGCGGCAAAAAAACGTAGAAGGTGCAGCCGGGGTTGGCCTCATTATCACGCCCCGCGCTCTCTACCCACACCTGCCCCTGGTGAGCCTCAATGATGCCGCGTGTAATCGGCAGCCCCAGCCCCATGCCTCCGCCGCCAAAAGCGGTCTTGCTGCTGGTATGGTAGGCAATATCCTCAACGACATAGAACTGCTCAAAAATTTCTTTTTGATCGGCCTGATCCAGGCCGATACCGGTGTCTTTGATTAAAATGATGACCCCTTCCACATTGAGGGGCGGATGGGGTTTTGGCAATAATTTGACCAGCACAGAGGATGAGGTGGTCCAGCCGGTGATTAAGATTGAACGCCCATCCGGAGTGTATTTGATGGCGTTGCTCAAGAGATTATTGAAGGCTTGATACAGGCGCTGAAAATCGCCCATGATGGGAGGCAGGCTCTCTAAATTTTGCAGGGTGATGGTTAAGGCTCGCTCATTTTCGGCCGGAGCCAGGTCGTTGAGAGCAGTTTGGATCACCTGGGCCAGATGTACCGGCTGTTGTTCGATATAGATTTGGTTGGCTTGAATCAAAGCGATGTTGAGGATATCGTTTACCACCTCATTAAGACGGTGGACAGCGTGAAAAACCCGGTTAGCCAGGTCGGCCGGGCTGCCCTCAGCGGGGTTGCCTGGCTCATTGCCTCGCACACTGAGCTGTAAGAGGCGGGCATAGCCATACACCAGAGAAATGGGCGTCCGCAGTTCATGCGCGGCCAGGGTAATAAAATCGGATTTGAGCTTGTCAATTTTTTGGAGACGGGTGTTGGCTTCTTGCAGCTCTAAAAGTTTGGTTTCCAGGCGCTCTACCAATTTATGGCTGTATTGGCCCAGGTAACGCTGGTGTTCGTCGGCGGTGAGGGTGTCTTTGCGACCATCCAAATAATTAATAACCTGGAGAGGAAATTCGTCCACGTCAATGGGTTTAGGAATGTAGCCGTCACAGCCGGCCGCCAGGGCTAACTCTCGTTCACCCTGGGCGGTGTGAGCGGTAACGGCCACAATGGGCACGCGCTCTAAAATGGACAGGCTGCGCATGCGGGTAGTGGTTTCATGCCCATCCAGGCCCGGCATATTAATATCCATTAGAATTAAGTGGGGCGGGTTTTCTTTGGCTAGTTTGATACCCTCCAGGCCGTTAGCCGCTTCGATAACCTCAAAATCATAGCTAGATAGCAGGCGGTTTACCAGAGTGCGGTTGGCCTCATCGTCGTCAATATACAATATTCTGGGACTGGTTGATCGAGTCTGTTGCAGCAATTTAGCACCCCCTTGACATAAATCTGCAACCTCAGAAATGGAGTTCTTGGGTTTCATTCCAACACGTCGCTGATACTTTCAAATAGTTCTTCTTCCATGAATTCCCCTTTTTGCAGCAGCGACTCCACCCGGCCGGAGAGACGTTTGTAATCTCTGGTCGTTAAGTCTTTAGCGGTAATAACAATCACCGGAATCTCATGGAGCTCAGGGTCAGCTTTGAGGATGTCAAGCACGGCAAAGCCATCTAAGCCGGGCATCATCAAATCTAGCAAAACCAGGTCGGGTTTTTTGGTGCGGATCAGGTTAATGCCGCTGATGCCGTCGGGCGCTTCGTAGATATTATATTTTCTAAAGTATTGTAAAATACGGCGCAGTAAAATGCGGGCATCCGGCTCATCCTCTAAAATGGCAATGCTTTGCACCCGGTGGTCTAACCGGCGCAGGGCCGAGAGCAGCCCTTCTTGCGGCAGGGTTTCGCCGGAGCGCCGGTGGCGGGAGTCGGTCCGGTGGTCAACTTCAACCACCTCTCGTTCCAGATTTTGCACCCGGGTGTGCCGCTTAACGATTTCATTTTCCAGGATTTGCTTGTCTACCGGGAAGGTATGGCCCGAGGCATTAACCACCACAATTTCATTGGGGCTGATGAGCTGCTCTTGCACCATTTTAATCAGCCCGGCGCAGGCTACGGCGGCGGCCGGCTCCATGGAGAGTCCTTCCATTTGAGCCATCAGGCGCATGGCTCTGAAGGAGGCCTGGTCATCCACTTTGACAAAGGCGCCGCCATAGGTTAATACCAACTGCCGCAGAAAAGGATAAGCGGGGCCGGGGTTGCCGGTAGCCAAAACATTGATAATACTGGTGGGGCTTTCCACAATTTCGGCGGTTTCCAGCCCTTTGTGAAAACTGTCAACCATAGGGGCGCAGCCCTCGGTTTGAATGATGCCCAGCTTGGGTATTTTTTTGATCAACCCCATACGGTAAAGCTCGTTGAACCCATACCAGGCGCCAATGGGGCCCATCCCGCCGCTCACGGCCTGGATATACCAATCGGGCGCGGCCCAACCAACGCCGCGCATGCGGCCCAACTGCTCGGCAATTTCAAAAGCCAGCGTTTTCATGGCTTCTCTGGCGGCCATACCTTTAACGCCTCTATCCAAAAATAAGTTGCGATAGTGGGCAAACTCGGCGGCCACTTGCTTGGTACGGTCGTAAGTGCTGGAAACCTTAATCACCTCGGTTCCATACAGGGTAACTTCACGCATTTTTTCGTGGGGCACGTTGCTATCTAAAAAGGCCCATAGTTTGATGCCGGCGCGGGCGCAGTAAGCCGAGTAAGAAATGGCAACGTTACCGGTAGAGGCCACAACCATTTCTTTGATGTCGGCTTCACGCAAAACGGAGATAGCCAGCGAAGCCTGGCGGTCTTTGAAGGAAGCGGTGGGGCTTTGCCTTTCATCCTTGATAAAGATGTTGCGGCGGCCTACCATTGCGCCCAAGTTTTCGGCCCGCAGCAGGGGAGTCCAACCTTCGCCCATGGAAACAATGTGCTTCCGGTCCAGGATGGGGAGCAACTCCCAGTAACGCCACATGGTTCGATCTCGTTGGGGCAACTCGTGCTGCCAAACGTAGGCAACTTCATTTAGGTTGTAAAGCAGTTCAAGCCATTCTCCACCACATTCCGGGCAGCTTATTAATAGTTTTTCATACGTTTCTATATAGCCACAAGAAGTACATTTGTAAGACAAAGATTTGGTCACAGATGTGCTCGCTTTAATCGCCGAAAATTCTAGGGGTGGTGATTCTGTTGAATTCTATTGAGCGCCTGGCTAACATCTTCTAAAAGTTCATTTTCGGTAAAAATGCCTTTGCGCAGTAGCACTTCAACCTGGCCGGTGAGGAGATTTTGTTCAGCGAGATTAAGTTCTTTGGCGCTGACCACAATGATGGGGATGGAGCGCGTTTTTTCATTGCCTTTGAGCGCCTCAACTACCGAAAAACCATCCATTTCTGGCATGCTCAGATCAAGAATAATCAGGTCGGGATTGACGCTGGCTACCAGGTCAAGCCCTTGCCGGCCGCTGCTGGCTTCGATAATTTTGTAATTGGTCTGCGCTTCAAAGATGCGCCGAATCAAGAGAATATCATCGGCGTGGTCGTCAATGACCAAAACTTTGATGCGCTCCTGGGCGGTGGGGGTAGCATGTCTGAGGGCTTTGACCAGTTCTGACTTGACGATGGGTTTGAGCAGATAGTCGGATGCTCCTAACTTTAAGCCCCGATTTTTATCATCAACGGTGCTGCAAATGATAACCGGAATCTCTTTGATATACGGGTCTTTTTTCAGGGTTTTAAGAATCCCCCAGCCGTCTCTGCCTGGCAGGCGCACTTCTAATAGAATTGCCGAAGGGGTGAGGGCCTTGATTTGGGCCAGAATATTTTGGTTTTGGCTGATACCGACAACCTGGTAATCTTGCCGGGCCAATAGCTGCTCGTACAGGGTAAGTATGGCCGGGTCATCATCTATCACCGCTACTATTTTCTCGCCTTTGTCTTTTTCAACAAGAGGCGGGCCGGCCATATTGTCAGGCTCGGCGCTGAAAGGTTTTAGCGGGATGCAGAAGCTAAAGGTAGAACCCTGGCCCAGCTTGCTTTCAACCCAGATATCGCCGTGGTGCATTTCTACAAAGTGACGACTAATCGGCAAGCCCAAGCCGGTGCCGCCCGCTTTACGGGTGGTGCTGGCATCCACCTGGGTAAATTCTTCAAAGATGCTTTCTAATTTATCCTCAGGAACGCCGATACCGGTATCGCTGACCTGGATCGTCACCTGGTTGGCGTCGGCCTTAGCCTTAATCATCACCTCGCCGGCCTCGGTAAATTTGCAGGCGTTAGAAACCAGATTAAGGATGACCTGCCGCATCCGGGTTGGGTCGGCCCACACGGCCGGCAAATCTGCCGGCACTTCTTGTTTGAGCGTGATCGGTTTATCCTTAACTAAGGCAATGGCGGTTGACATGACGCCTTTGATAATAGGCCCTAATTCAACCTTTTCAAAATTCAGTTCCATCTTACCGGCCTCAATTTTTGACAGGTCCAGGATGTTGTTAATCAGGCTGAGGAGATGCTGACCGCTGTTGTGGATGGAGGTTAGATCGGTTTTTTGCAGTTCCGTGAGTGGGCCGTCAATCCCTTTGAGGATAACCCGCGAGAAGCCGATGATTGAGTTGAGCGGGGTGCGCAGCTCATGGCTCATGTTGGCCAGGAACTGGGTTTTAAGCTTGTCAATTTCTTTTAAGCGTTCCGCCGTTTTTTGCAATTCCAGCGCCCGTTGTTTAGTCTCCTCCAGCAGCCGCCGGTTTTCCAGGATGATGGAAAGCTGGTCGGCCATGGCGCTGGCCAGGTTAATTTCCCGGTCGGTAAAATGGTGCGGGCGGCCCACCGAGTCGGCCCCCAGCGCGCCTACCACCTGGTCATTAACGATGATGGGCACTAACAATAGTGAAACAAGACCGCGCGCCAGATTCATCTCTCGCACAACGGCCACCAGGGGGTCGGTGGCTACATCTTCAATCACCACCGGCCGTTTTGTGGCAATGAGCCGCTCATAGGAGAGGTTGCCCACGATGGGGAAGCGCAAACCGGGCTGAACGGGTCGCCCTTGCTCAAACAAGGCATGCAGAGCGCCAAATTTGCCGTCCTCCTCAATAAAGAGAATGCCGCCCTGTTCTAGCCCTAACAGGGAGAGCATGGTTCCCAGCACGGCATGCAGCATTTCCTGCTCATCGTCGGTGGTAACCAGAACGCGGCCCACCTTGTATAAGGCTTCGGCTTCCTCGCGGGCCACGTGCGTCTGCTCAAACAGGCGCAGCGCTTCCAGGGCTTGAGTCGCCTGGCCGGTCACGGCTTCGACAATGTGGAGTTCGTCCTCGCTCAAATTGCTGTGGGCCGGCAGGTCAAAACTCAAGGCGCCTATGGCTGCCTCGTGCAGCAGCAGGGGCGCTACCAGGGTAGAAGAATCGGCCAGGGTATTGGCCGGCAGGGGGAGGGAGGTATCGGCGGCATGGTCTAGAGGTTTGTACGCGCCGGCCGGCAATATAATTGGACGCCTAGCTCCATTTAAATCAGAGGGTTGGCTGTCACGGTCAATAAAGAATCCCTGCTCGGTTAAGCGATAACTCTGAGCTACTTTTTGCTCTTTTAAGTAGGCGCTCCACTGCTCTCGCAAATAATATTCCTGCACTTTGTTGGTTTCAAGCAATGTCTGGCGCGATGCCTGATAGGCGCGGGCGGCCTCGATGGCATTAGCCAGTTGGTCGGCCAGAGATTGTAAAACCGTAATGTCATTGTCGCTAAAAGCACCTGGTTGAGCACTAAATACGTCCACAGCGCCGATGATCTGCCCGCGCGCTCTGAGGGGCAAAGCAATCTCTGAGAGATGTTTGGGCCAGGGGACCGCACTGGCCGGGGCGGCGGGAGCAGCAGCCAGGTGAGCTTTCCCCGTGCCGGTGGCTATCCCCACCGCACTCTTACCGCCAACCTTTAGCCGGGCTTTTCGGTTGAAAGGTTGTGGCTCAAATAACCCGGTCGAAGCCTCAAGCACGGCGTACTTTTGATAGGCGTCAATCAGATAGAGGGAAACGTGGTAAAAGTTAAAGCGGTCTCTGATCAACTCGGCCGTTTGGGGCAGCAAGGTTTCCAGGTTGAGCGAACTGGTAGCCACCTGTGAAACTTCGGCGGCGGTCTGCAGCAAACTGGCTCGATATTCCGCTTCTTCAAACAGACGGCGGTTTTCCAGGGCGCTGGATAGCTGCCGGCCAATATCTTCGTACAGCCGCACTAACTCCGGCGCAAAGGAGGTTGACTCCTGGCGGCCAACCAAAATAAAGCCGTTTACTTCGCGGTTTAACCAGACCGGCACGGCAACCAGGCTGTTAATTTGCATCATCAACAGCAACTGGCGCAGCAGATCAGAAAAGCGCTGGTCAGTGGTGGCAGCGGTTGAGGTAATGGTCCGGCCGGTTTTGAGTAACGACTCCAGGCCCAAATCGCTGGCCGAGAAACGCGCTCCTGGGCCAATCTCCGGCCACGCCTGGCGGGGGTTGTTCCATAGCCCTACCAGCTCTAAATCTACCCGGCCTTCCCGTTGGTCATACATAAAAATAGCCGCCCCACGGTCAGGAGTGGTTATAGCAATGGCTTCCAGGGTTAGATTGTAGATGGTGTCGGTACTGTCGGCGACTAACAGGTCTTGACTTAAATGGGAGAGGATTTGTGAGTGATACAGGCTTTGCTGGGTGGCTGCCAGCAGGCGTTGGTTTTCTATGGCAATGATGGCCTGATCGGCTAAAGTTTGATAAATGCGCGTCTCTTCTTTGGTAAAAGTGTGCGGCTGCCTGGTAGAAATAGAAAGCACCCCCTTGTAATCTGCCCCCAGGAACATGGGGGCTGAAAACAGGCTGACGGCTCCCAACCCTTCGACCATAAATAGGCGGAAGGCCTCGTCCAGGCGCTCGTCTTGGCCATCGGGGCGGCGCAAATCTTCGGAAATAAGCGGATGAAACGGCGGGTGGGCAAAAGCGTTAACCAGCGAAAAGATTTGGGCCGATATTTTAGCGCCTACCGGCAAAAGCCGGTCCGACTCATTATCCCAACTGGCGGCAATGACCACGCCATCAATCTGGCCCTGTTCGTTTTTCTCCACCAGCGAGATACTGACGCGATCAACCGCATAGGCTTTGACATTTTCAATCACAATCTCATAGACCTCGCTGAGGTCGGTGCTTTCGGCCAAAGAGCGGCTAATATCGTAAAGTTTTTGAGTTTCGGCCAGGGCAGCCTGGGTAAGCTGGAATAACTGGGCATTCTCACGATGCGCCTGGACCGTCTCCTCAAAGAGCCGGGCATTTTCAATCGCGTTGGCTAACTGGTCGGCTATGGTTTGCAGTAGCGATACATCTTCGTGAGAGAAGGCATTGGCCTTGTCGCTCTGCACCGTCAGCGCCCCAATGGCTACCTCGCGGCTGAGGAGCGGCAGAGCCATCTCCGAGCGGGTAAGCGGCAAATCCGGGTTTTGGAAGCGCACGGCTTCCTGGCCCACATCCAGGGCAATCCGGGCCTGCTGGTGCTGAATACACCAGCCAATCATCGACTCACCGCCGATTTGCAGGCGGTGGTGTTTGCCTAACTGGATTTGGCCGGCTTCACCGGTACCGGCCCGCAGCACCGCCCACTCTCTGGCTTCATCAACCAGGAAAAGACCGACGTAGTACAGGCCGAACTTATCCCGAATGAGATTGACGGCGGTATTGATGAGCTGGCTCACGTCAAGGATTGAACTGGCCGCCCGCGAGACTTCGGCGGCGGTTTGCAGCAGGTTAGAGCGATATTGGGCTTCAATCAGCAGTTGGTGGTTGTCCAGCCAAACGGCGACCTGGTCGGCTACTGCTTCGCCAATTTCAATGTCTTCGTGGCTAAAAATATGCCCTGGTTCGGTAGCATCCGCGCCCAAAATCCCCACTACCCGCCCGCGGGTGACAATGGGTATCAACAACATTGATTCAACCTGGCCGCGAACAGCCTGGTTATCTTTGGTGAGCGGGTGAGTGCTGACATCGTCAATCACTAAGGGAAATGGATTCTCGGTTAAATACCGGGCGGCAAGGTCTTCCTCGGCGGGAAAAGCCAGGTTGGCTTCGGCTATTTTGTTGTCAATATACAGGGCCATAAGTTTGTTATAGCCGCTGGCCGGGTCAAGCAGCATGACGCCACCCCGGCTAACTTTCAACAGCAGCAGATATTCACCCAACACTGTTTCAAAGGCGGCCTGTTGGTCGGTCATAGTCGCCAGGGCTTCGGTGATGTTGTAGAGCAACTGGGTTCTCTGCAAGGACTCGTGGAGGGCCTGCTCGGCTTTTTTACGCTCGGTAATATCGGTGGACATGCCGCACAGCGCATAGGGCGCTTCGGCGGCGTCATACAGAGGAAACTTGAGGGTGACAAAGGTGCGAATCTCCTGACCCACCTGAACGGTTTCTTCTGCTTGAACCACCTGCCCGCTTTTAAGAATTTGTAAATCGGTTGACTGGTAATCGGCGGCGGTGGCGGCGTCAAAGATGTCGTAATCAGTTTTG
>CAZDMM010000037.1:0-3344 GCA_964505845.1 uncultured Caldilineaceae bacterium | reverse complement strand
CTTTGGTCAGGCCAAACAAGGCGCAGAATTGGTTGTTGACTAACAGAAAACGGCCCTGCGTATCAATCACATAAATGGGCGCGGTAGAATTATCAATAATGGCCTGGAGCAGAGTTTGGTTGGCTTTCAGGCGTTCTTCTATCCGCGCCCGCTCAATTGCCAGAGCAATAGAACTGGCTACGGTTTCCATTGCCTGAAAAACGTCTTCGGTGAGGGGTTGGCGCGCAAACATGGCCATCACCCCGGCCAGCCGGCCTTCAATGAGGAGGGGATAGCCGGCAAAGGCAACCATCCCTTCCCGTCTGGCCCATTCCTGGTCGCTCACACGGGGGTCACCCTGAACGGCATTGGTTAAATGGGGGCGCTGTTCCTGGGCGATCAAACCAATTTTAAATTTACCAACCGGCACTCGGCCGTGCGGGCCATCCAGATGGGTGTATAGGCCGGCGCTGGCTTGCAGTTCAAGCATGTTTTCAGCCGGATTGAAGGTCCAGATGCGGGCAAAGGCAGCATCCAGGTGCTGCACTATGGCCTCGGTGCAGCGCTGCAAGGCGTCTTTTTGACTGGCGCTTTGGGTTAAGGCCAGGCCCACTGCGGCGCTAAAGGCGGCTAAACGAGCCTGGGTGGCCAGCGCCAGGGTGGTCTGTTTTTGCTGGGTTATGTCTCGGATGATGCCCTGGTAGCCCAGGATATGGCCCTCCTGGTCTTGCCACAAATTGGCGCTGACCAGGCAGTCCATAGTGGTTCCATTTTTGTGGTGGAACTTTATCTCATAATCTTTGACCGACCCTTTTTGCTCAATCTCCTCTTGAAAGATGGCTCGTTTGGCCGGGTTAACATACACCTCGGCAATGTTCAGCCCGATCATTTCATCGCGGGTGTAGCCAAACAAATCCAAACCGGCTTGGTTGACCGCCAGGAACTCACCCTCGCGGGCGGTGATGTAAATCATGTCGCGCGACTGCTCAAAGATGGTGCGGTAGCGCTCCTCGCTGCTCCGCAGGGCGTGCTCAATCCGTTGGCGTTCGGTAATATCCCAAAAGATAGCCTGGATACCGTTAATATTGCCGGCCGAGTCGTAGGTGGGTGATTTGACAACCCGCACAAAAATCTTGTCGCCCCCCGGCGGTTGATGTTCTTCAACAGTATCCAGGAGTTTGCCCGATTCAATAACTTTTTGATCGTCTTGCCGGTACTTTGTAGCCAGGTCAGGCGGGTAAAAATCATAATCGGTTTTGCCCACCAGCTCATCCAGGGTCAGGCCGAGGCTGCGGCAAAAAGTGTTGTTGCCAAAGGTAAAGCGTCCCTCTATATCTTTGCGGAAGACATTTTGAGATAAGTTATTGACCAGGGATTGGTACAGCTCTTCAGAATCTAGCAGGGCGGCTTCTGCGCGTTTGCGCTCGGTAATGTCGTTGCCAATACACAGGATTTCACAAACCTGCCCGTTTTCATCCAAAATGCTCTTGTTGGTCCAGGCCACCCACACCCGGCTGCCGTCACGGCGGATATTTTCGTTTTCATTGGCGCTGTAACGCTCCGGCTGCTGCAAAATCCCGTTGATCATCGCCACCAGGTTATGGCCGGCGGTGTCGGTTTCTGGCACAATGGAGCCGATGACCTTTTGGCCGATGATCTCCTCGGCGGTATAGCCAAAGAACTTTTGCGCAAACTCATTAAAGAAGATAATGCGCCCCTCGGTATTCATGCGGAAGATTATGCTGTTGGCATGCTCAACCAGTTCGCGGTATTTGGCCTCGCTGGCCCGCAACTCTTCGGCAATTTGTTTGCGGTGGACCAGCTCTTGTTGGGTTTGGGTATACAATTGGGCATTTTTAACAGCATTGGCCAGTTGGTCGGCCACTGTTTTGAGCACCAGGATGTCTTCGGATCTGAAAGCAGCCGGCTCCTCACTCTGGATAGTTAACGCGCCGATTGCTTCCTGGTGATAAATAAGGGGCAAGGCCATTTCTGAGCGGGTTTTTGGCAAATCCGGGTTCTTAAACCGGACTGCTTCTTTGCCAACATCCAGGGCGATGCGGGGTTCTTGGTGGGCAATACACCAGCCAATCATCGACTCGCCCCCGATTTTGAGCCGGTGCTTCTTTTGTAGCTGAATCCGGCCGGCCTCGCCGGTGCCGGCCTGTAATACGGCCCACTCTTTGCTTTCATCTACCAAAAAGACGCCGACATAATATAAATCAAAGCGGCTGCGCACCAGGCCAACCACCGAATTCAGTAATTCGTTCAGGTCAAGAATGGAGCTGGCTACGTGCGCCACCTCGGCGGCGGTCTCCATCTGCAAGATGCGATAGGTTGCTTCCTGGATCAACTGCAAATTGGCCAAGGCCACCCGGCCCTGGTCGGTTACCGCCAGCCAGAGCTGCTGGGTTTCTTCGGTAAAGATGTGGGGCCGGGTGAAGTAGACAAGGATGGTTCCAAAGGTTTGCCCGGTAGCCGCTAACGGCAAGATAGCCACCGAGCGGGCCGAAGTAGGGGCAAAGCTGGCCCGCTCGGCGGCCGAGAGCCTGTCATCCGTCTCTATATCATTGATAAACAGCGCCCTGTCGCTGGTGAGCAGCCGGGCTTGCGGGGTTTCCGGTAAATAGAGCCGCGCGCCGGCAGGGTAGGTGGGGCCGCCCGTTTTACGCCAACTGGCTTTTAATTCGGCCCAGATAGGCTCATGATTTACCAGGTGAAAGCGAAAGGCGCAGATTTCACACGGGTCGTTAAGCTGAATTTGCTGAAACAGGGTTTCAAAAATTTGGCGTTCGCTCAAGGCCCCGGCTAAGGTGCGGCTGCCCTGGTACAGGGTAGCTGTTTGGTTGAGCAGGCGAGTGTATTCAACCTGGCTTTCGGTATCCTGGCTCAGGTGGTCTAGCTCTTGGAGAATTTCTGTCCATTGGGGGGTATGGCCCAATTGAGGGCAAATAGCCGCCAGGGCTGCGATTTTAGTTTTTAGATCTTGGATTGCGACTCCAGCCATATCTCGCCTTCCCGTTACATAATAAGTGTGGTGCGCTTTAATTTAGACTTGTGAGGTCTCACTGCCGGCCATAGGGTTAAGTTTTAGGGCCGTACCTTGAAAAGAAGAAGGTTCTTCAACCTGGGTAGTTAGCAGGTGGACGCGGCCCTGGGAGGTGCCCAACACCTGGCCTAATTCGGTGGCCGTTATCTTTAGAATGTCATCAACTGTAGTGGCGCTTCTAATTTTGCCGGTAATTTCGCGGATAATCTCTTCGCGCCGCGCTCGACGCTGCGAGGCTTCTAACAAACGCAAATTTTCCAGGGCCACCACCATCTGTTGGGCAATGGCGCTGTAAAACCTGATTTGCTGTGGGGTA
>CAZDMM010000036.1:0-20294 GCA_964505845.1 uncultured Caldilineaceae bacterium | reverse complement strand
AACCTGGGGTTGTTAGCCTTGCAGGAGGGCCGGTTAGACGAGGCGCACCATCTGATTGCCGAAAGTGTGACCATTTCTCGGGCCACCGGCAACCAGGTTGGCATAGGCGATTGGATTTTCCGGCTGGGGGTGGTGCAGCTCTACCTGGAACGCGTCGAGGAGGCAGCCGCCTTGCTGCAAGAAGCCTTGACCATGTATAACGATATGAACAATCTGCGGGGACAGGCTGGCGTCTTGGCCTGTTTGGCCCAGGCGGCCCTGAGCCACGGACAGATAGACCTGGCCGTCAAGTATATGAGGCAGAGTCTTACCACTTACCAAAACCTGTACCATCAAATGCACCAATCTGTTTCGATGGCCCCCCAAATCATACAATCGGCTCAGATTATCTTTTCGCCCGATGAGATGGACAGCCTTGTACGAGCGGCCCTGGTTTTTTCTGCGCAGGAACGCTTTGAACAGGCCACCGCCTTGTTGAGCCTCATACAAATTTTGCTCGCCCAAAGTGGGCGCCGGCCGGCGCCGCCGCTGCAGAACCGGATGGATCAGGCCCTTGAGGCTGTCCGCAGCCGGCTCTCCAAAGCCGCTTTTGCCGCCGCCTGGGAACACGGCCAGGCGATGTTGCCGGATCAAGTTTTGGCCTTTGCCCTGACCCTCTAAAGGTGACACAACTCAAAATATGCTCATCCATAAAGTTGGTTTTACTTTAAAGTGATGTTATCATTTGGAAATATCTTCAGTTTGGGGCAGCGAATTTACCTGAATCTTCCCCAAAACGCACCCACATAGGATTTTGCCGCAGTCATGCCAATCACTCAGACACAATTAAAACGCTTTTTTTGGATTCTCCTCCTTATTATTGGCGTTACGCCCCCCGCCGCGCCCGGCCTCGTTTCCGCCGAATCTGGCCTCAGACCGCCCGCACAAAGCGGCATCCCGCCGGTGGCCTGGTCGCGGGGCATGGGCGTGCCCTATGACGAAGCCGGCCACCCCTACGAAGGCAGCACCAAAATTGACGACGGCCCCTGGGCCGGGCTGCCCCTGGGCGGGCTGGGTGCTGGCGCCATCGGCCGCACCTATCGCGGCGATTTTGCCCGCTGGCATTTAGACCTCGGTACGCATCGCTTTGAGAGCCTGCCGGCCAACCAATTTTCCATTTTTGTGGCCCAGGGCGACCAGGCCCAGGCCCACGTGCTGGCTCCGCTGCGTCCCCAAATTTTGCCGGAGTGGAATTGGGACATGCCGCCCGGCGCGGGCGTGTACTATGCCCTCTTTCCCAAAGCCTGGTATGTTTATCAGTGGGACGCCTTGCCGGTGCGGTTGACCCAAAAGCAGTTTTCACCGCTGATTCCGGGTAATTACCGCCACAGCAGCTACCCGGTCGGCATCTTTGAGTGGACTATCGAAAATCCCACCAATAACCCACTGACCATCGGCTTGATGTTCAGTTGGCAAAATTTAGTGGGCTGGGGTTGGAACAAAGACCTGGAAGGTGGCAACTTCAACGTGGCCGTCCAGCAGGATGGGCTGACCGGCCTGGTCTTTACCCGTCCCGGCGATGCCGTCAGCGAGGAGTGGGACGGTTCCTGGGCCATTGTCACCCCGCAGCGGCCGGGGGTAGAGGTCAGCTATCGCTCCCGTTTTCCGCTCACCGCCGGCGGCGAAACCTGGGCCGATTTTGCCGCCGATGGCCGGCTGGCTAATCTCAACGATCCCACCCCGGCCCAAGCGTCGGAGCAAATTGCCGGGGCGGTGGCGGTGACGGTCAACTTACAACCCGGCCAAAGCCAAACCATCCCCTTTGCCCTGGCCTGGGATATGCCCATCACCCAATTTGGGGCGGGAACCAAGTGGTACAAACGCTACACCCAATTTTACGGCACAAGCGGTCGCAACGCCTGGGCCATCGCCGCCGAGGCGGTGCGGGCCTACCCGGACTGGGAAAGCGCCATTGACGTGTGGCAGCAGCCCATCCTGGAAGACCCGGCCCGGCCCGATTGGTACAAAACGGCCCTGTTCAACGAGTTGTACTACCTGGTAGACGGCGGCACAGTGTGGGATAACGGGCGCGTTGGCGGCGAAGGGCCGGTCAACGGGCTGGGCCGCTTTGCCTACCTGGAATCTGCCGATTACACCTATTACAACACCTTTGACGTTCACTTTTACGCCTCTTTTGCCCTGGCCCAACTGTGGCCGGAGCTGCAAAAGCAGCTCATGCGGGATTTTGCCGCCGCCATTCCCGGCGGCGACCCCAACGATACGCATGTCATCGGTTCCAGCGGCGCAACCGCGTCGCGCAAGCTGCCCGGCGCCGTGCCCCACGATCTCGGCTCGCCCCAGGAAGACCCCTGGCTGCGGGTCAACGCCTTCAACTGGCGCGATAGCAACACCTGGAAAGATTTGAACAGCAAATTTGTGTTGCAGCTCTGGCGCGATTACATCTTTACCGGCGATGCGGAGTTGGTGCAGCAATTGTGGCCGGCTACGGTACAAGCCCTCGATTATCTCCATCATTTTGACCGGGATGGCGACGGCCTGCCGGAACACGACGGCGTGCCCGACCAGACCTACGACGACTGGGTTATGACCGGGCCGAGCGCCTACGGCGGCAGTCTGTGGCTGGCGGCGTTGGAGGCCGCCATCAGCATGGGGCAGCGGGTGGGCGACGCCGAGCATGTTAACCAATACCAAAGCTGGCTGGACAGCGGTAAAGCCGCCTTTGAGGCCAAATTGTGGAACGGTCGCTATTACAACTTCGACGCCGGCGGTGGCCCCCACTCCGACAGCATCATGGCCGACCAGTTGGCCGGGCAGTGGTACGCCGACGCCACCGGCCTGCCCGCTATCGCCCCGTCGGAACACATCGTCTCGGCCTTGAAGACGATTTATGATTACAACCTGCGCCGCTTTGCCGGGGGCGCAATGGGCGCGGTCAACGGCATGCGCCCCGACGGCAATGTGGATACCTCCAGCAGCCAATCGCAAGAGGTGTGGACGGGCGTGAGTTATGCCCTGGCGGCGGCTATGCTGCAACGCGGCCTGGTTAACGAAGCCTGGGCCACCGCCTGGGGGGTCTACAATGTCACCTACAATCAGGGCTTTTGGTTCCGCACCCCGGAGGCTTACCGGGTTGACCACAGCTTCCGGGCCGGCATGTACATGCGCCCGCTCAGTATTTGGGCCATGGAGCAGGCATTGCAATTGCAGGAGTCGGCGCCCATTCCCGCCGGGGCCGAGGCGGTCTCTTTGACCACCGCCGACGGGGTGGCGCTATCCGGCCTGTATTATGGGCCGCCCCAACCGGCTGCGCCGGGCGTGCTGCTATTGCACATGCGGGGGGGCCGCAAAGAAAATTGGGCGTCATTTGCTCAACTGCTGCAGCAGAGTGGCTACGCTGTGATGACGGTGGATTTTCGCGGGCACGGCCAGAGCAAAGGCGTGGTCAACTGGTTTGGGGCCGACCAGGATGTGATCAGCGCCTTTGATTATTTGGTCAAGCGGCCGGAGGTTGACCCCCAACGGGTAGCTATCATCGGAGCCAGCATCGGCACGCAGGAGGGCATCACCTTTGCCGCCGCTCATCCTGACCAGGTGCGCGGAGTGGCCTTGCTCTCCACCTTTGTTAGTGGTGAAATTGAGCGGGCCATCCAGACTTTTCCCGGCCCCATCCTGCTCGTGGCCTCCGAGGGCGACGTGGCCGCCACCCAGGTTTCGCGGCAGTTAGCCAAGCTGGTTCCCACCGCCCAACTGGTCATCCTCAAGAACAGCAGCCGGCACGGCACCCAAATGCTGCGCAGCGACCTCAAAATTGAGCCAATTCTCCTGGATTGGCTGGCGGAAGTAGTGAAGCCGAAATAACACCTTCCGGGAAGCTGGATTTAAGCTCACGAACCGCCGTGTAATCATTAGCTTCCGGGCAGGTGAATGGGAGGGAGAACAGGTCTATAGAATGAAAGAATTTTTTCCTTTCATTCTGCAAATTCTGCTCTAATTCAGCCAATCTTCCTCATATTCCCATTTTGCCAATACAATACTTCCCAATAAAATAAGGAAATCTACATTATCCTAATCAGGATTTCCTAAAGAGGTAACTTTGTTCGTCAATCGCCAGGCGGAACTACAATTGATGCAGCAGCGCTATAGCTCCGGCCAGGCGGAATTATTTGTGCTGTATGGCCGGCGGCGGGTGGGCAAAACGGAACTGCTGGCCGAGTTTTGCCGCGACAAGCGCCACATCTTTTTTGTGGCCGATTTGGATGTGGAGCCGCGGCTGCGGGCGGGCCTATCGGCCGCCGTCAACACCGAGCTGATTGGCCCGGAAGCCGCCGGGGCGGTCTATTCCTCCTGGGAAGACATTTTTATGCTGCTGGCCCGCCACGCCGAAAAGGAGCGACTGGTGGTGGTGCTGGATGAGTTCACCTACCTCATCATGGCCCATCCGCCGCTGGCTTCGGTGCTGCAGCGTTTGTGGGACAGCCACCTGCGCCACTCGAAGCTGATGCTGATTCTGTGCGGTTCCTACATCGGCATGATGGAAGAGGAAGTGTTGGGCTACAACGCGCCCTTGTATGGCCGGCGCACCGGCCAATATTTGCTGGAGCCGCTGGAGTTTAGCGCGGCTCGCCTGTTTTTTCCCCACTTTGAGCTGGAGGACCAGGTGCGGGCCTACGCTGTGTTTGGCGGCATCCCGGCTTACCTGCGGGCAGCCGCAGCCGCGCCCTCGCTGCTGGCCGCCTTGCGAGATGAGGTACTGACTCGCGGCACTTTTTTGTACGATGAAGCCCGCTTTTTGCTGCAACAAGAGCTACGCGAACCACGCAACTATTTTGCCGTGTTGGAGGCGATTGCCAGTGGGCGGACTCAACTGAACCAGATTAAGCAGGCGACCGGCCTGGAGGGAGTCACCGCTTATTTGGGGACGCTGCAAGAACTGCGGCTGGTGGAGCGGATCGTGCCCATTACCGAGGGCCAGCCCCACAAAAGCCGGCGCGGGTTATATCGCCTGCGCGATCATTTTTTCCGCTTCTGGTTTCGCTTTGTCCACCCCAACCGCAGCTTGGTGGAGCGCGGCGGCAGCCAGGCGGCCCTGGATTTGCTGGTAGCGCCGCAGATGGAATCTTTTACCGGCCCGGCCTTTGAGCAGATTTGCCAGCAGTTTTTGTGGCGCTTGGGCCTCGCCGGGCAACTGCCTTTTGTGCCGTTACGCATCGGAAGTTGGTGGCACAAGGGTGAAGAGCTTGACGTGATCTGTTTGGGCCAGGAGAGGGCGCTGCTGGTGGAGTGCAAATGGACCAAGCGGCCCATCGGGACCGATACCCTGGGCGACCTGGAACGGCAAGCCCGGCTCATCGAACCTGAGCTGGAGGGCCGGCGGATTCTGCTTGGCCTGTGCAGTCGCAACGGCTTTACGCCCCGGGTTGAGGCCGAGGCCGCCACCCGCGATGATCTGTTGCTGTTTGGTTTAGAGCAGATTGTGGGTTAAAAACTATTCTGTCAACGAATGGGAAAACGAATAAACAAATAGAATGATAATTTGTTTATTCGTTCAAAATTCGTTGACAAGGATCAGTCACCGCAGCGCAAACACAGGCTTTGGGCGTTGATAGAGGCATGGCAGTGGTCGCCCTCATGCTGCACCCAGGCAAAGCCGGCGCAGTGAGCCAGGGTACACAGCCGGCCATACTGGTTCAGATCAATAGGCCAGGTGGTCAGGTCAACCGAGCGGCCCTCAAAGTGCAGGGAGCGTTTGCGCTCATTGTTGGCTTGGCCCAAATCATGCTCCAGCAGAGAATCATAAGCATCCGTAATCCGCAAAAAATAGGCGCCTTTCCACTCGTCCAAAACCAGTTGGTTGAGGCGCGTCAACGGCAGCAGCATGTCGGGGTGCATCAAAATATCTTCCTCATCATAAGGTGGCTCTTCCTCTCGTTTGAAAACAATCGAGGGGGCCAGATTGCCGATCAGATGATGGTAGGCGCAGGAGTCCGGTTCAATCTGGCAGAGCATAGGGCCGGCGGCCATGGTTTCGGTCTCGGTATAGCTGCCGCTGGCGGCCAGGTGCTGGCCTGAAACCATGTTCGGCAGGGGGCAGGCCGAAACAGGGGTTACGGTCGGCGCAGCCGCCGCAGCCGCCGGGGTGGGGGTTGGTCGCCGCCGGGTAGGAGTAGGCTCTGGCGTAGGGGTCAGCCTGGGGGCCGGAGTAAAGGCTTCGGCGCAGGCGGTGAGCAGCAGCAGCAGGATTAGCAGCAGCGCCAGTTTATGTTTGCCGGGGGCCAGGCAGGTCTGGCCGGGTAATTTTCTCATCCTGAAGTTTCGTGACAAAGTGTGGGTTGTGTGATATTATTATAGTATGAGCATCCAATTTACCGGCCGATTCCTGGTAATAATCAGTTTGGCATGGCTGCTGATGGCGTGTGGCGTGGCCCAATCGGCCGCCCCGGATTCCAGCCCTACCCCGGTGGATAACACCCTCTTGATTTACACCGCCTCGCGCAAAGAGCTGTATGAGCCATATCTGGCCAGTTTTTACGCCGAGCATCCTGACATCAAACTCCAGATCATCAACGATTCCACCAACAAAATCACCGACAAATTCTTGGGTGAAAAAGGCAACCCCCAGGCCGATGTCATTTGGGCGGTGGCGGCCACCAGTCTGCTGCGGGCAGCGACCGAGGACATGCTGGAGCCATACGCCCCGACGGGGTTGGCGCGGGTCAATCTGAAAATGCGCGACTCCAATGACCCGCCTTTGCTGGTTGGCCTGTACGTTTACATGTCGGCTTTTTGCGTCAACACCGCCGAACTAAGCGCCAGAGGGCTGCCCATGCCCACCTCCTGGGCCGACCTGGCCAACCCGGTGTACAAAAACTCCCTGGTGATGCCCGATCCCAGCATTTCGGGGACGGGTTACATGGCGGTCGCTGCCTTTATCCAACTCTTTGGCGAAGATAAAGGCTGGGCTTACATGGACGCGCTACACGACAATATAACCTGGTATACCAGGTCCGGTTCTGCGCCATGTGGTTTAGCCGCTGAAGGCAAAGCGCCCATCGGCATTTCCTTTGGCGAGGAGGCGGCCCGGCAGCGCCTGGCCGGCCACCCCATCCAGCCCGTTTTTCCACAAGAAGGTTCCGGCTGGGAAATGGACGCCATCGCTCTGGTCAGGAAAAATGTGATCAAGCCGGAAGCCAAAGTTTTTCTGGATTGGGCCATCAGCGACAACGCCATGCGGGCCTATGCCCACAACTTCCCGGTCACCTCGGTGCCCACCGATGTGCCTCTGCCCGATGGGTACAGCCCCGAACCACGCAAGCAGTTGATTCAAAATTGGCGCTTTTTGTGGATCACGGCCAATCATGACCGCGTTACCACCGAGTGGGTGGAACGCTATGGCAGTAAATCTGAAGGACAGGGCGCCGAAATTCCTGACGCGTTTAAGTAAGGGTCAAACATTAGCCAAAAACCGTTCTTAGCCAGCTTTCAAATTCGGTCGACTCCATTTTTTGCACAGCCCTGGTCCAGCGACGTATGGCATACTCCCAAAAATCAAAGCCAATCTGCGAGGTGTTGGCCTGGATAACGCACCACAGCGTCCAGCCGACATCGCTCATGAGGCCGTGCAGTTGGGTTCGGGCCATTTTTGATGCGGTAATTTCACCAAAGTATGCCCCTACCAATTGGCGGAGTTGGGCTTCGTTGTAGTTCATCTGCACCCAAAAATTACCCAGTTCAAAACAGGGATCGTTGTTGCCGCTGTAGTCAAAGTCAACCAGAATCAACTTTTGGTCATTTTCTAACATGTTTTCGGGGGCCAGATCATTATGGCAGGGCGCCTGGGGCGGAGCGACCGGGTCGGCCAGCATCACCCGCTCAATCTCACGGATGTGGGGCCAGTAATCCAAAAACCCGGCCGGAACTTCAAAATTATGCTCCTGGATGACCCTGAGATAGCTTTCGGTGGTGCGGAACATATTAAAATCTTGCCATAGGCGCGGGCCGGCATGCAGTCGTTTGACCACCTGCATGAGCCGGTGTTGGGTGTCGGGCTGCTGCAGCCGCTCCGGGGATAGGATTGAGCCGTGAATAAATTCAAGCACCAGCACCCCGGCCTGGGCTAAAAAGTAAATCCCTTGCGGGGCCAGGCCCTGCCGGGCGGCTACCTGAACATTGTGAAATTCGTTGTAGCGGTCAATCCCCAGCAAATGGGCGCCTGGGCCGGGAATACGCACAAAGTAAGGGGTTCCGGCCACGGTAACTTTATAGTTGGTGTTGGTGCGGCCTACCCGGATAGGCTCAATTTGGACAGGCTGCTTTTGCCAGCCTGGAATCTGGGCAATCACTTCGGTGATAGTCATGGTTATAATCTTTTCGAGGTTAGGTAGGCGTGAAACCAGAAATTGTCAAAGATCAAACTCTGCTCACAGAAGATCAATTTCGTACTCAGGGTTACGCGGTAAAAGATGGCTTTTTAACCCCCCAACAATGCCAGGAACTGCTCCAACTCATTGCCGAATATCGTCAAACCCATACCATTCCCGAAATCTATCGCCAGATCCGCGGGCGTTCGCTGCATTACAAGGTGATTGATGGGGAACAGATTGAGCAGCATCTCCCGCCAATCTGGCAGCTTTATCACCAGGTCAATGAGCTGGCTAACCGCCTAAGCGGCCAAACGCTGGCTCCTTTGAGCAATAAAAAAGTTGGGGTTAATATCAACATTGTCCCTATCGGTGGGGAATATCGCTGGCATTATGATCGCAATGCGCTGACGGCTATTTTGTATTTGAACCAGGTAGAGGGGGGCGACACCGAATTTTATCCCAATTATCGTCTCTATCTCCGCCAAAAAAAGCATACCCGCTGGCAGCAATACCTGGATAAAATTTTAAGTCTCACCTGGGTGCGCCGGCTTTTTGGCAAAAAGGTCTCGGTTAGCCCTTTGCCCGGCACCCTCGTCATCATCCCGGGTGATCGCTGCCTGCACAGCGTGCAACGAGTAGAAGGCAACCAGGAGCGAGTCAACATCATTTTAGCCTATGATCAGCCCGGTGCAAATTTTCCCGCCGAAAAAACCCTGGACCGTTATTTGTATACCCAAGACCAGGCTGTGCCGGCGGATCCAAATTATGTGTAAGAAAATGTTTCTTCTGGAGACCTTCCCGGAAGCTAACTTTTGCTCAGGCTGCATTTCTGAACCTAAAATCAGCTTCCGGGAAGGTTTTTATACTTATCTCAATTATGTGTAATTTCCCAGGCTGCCGATGAGTATAACCAACCGGCTCTCGTTGTTATTTGGCGTCCAATCGGATGAAGGCGGCCTGGTGCTGCTGTTGGTTGCCCACTCCTTTTTTGTGGGCGTGGCCCGGCTGCTGGTTTCGACCATGGCCAGCACCCTGCTGCGCGACCGCTTTGGCGAGCAGGCTACCCAACTGCTGCCTTATGTTTACATTGGGGCGGCCGTGGCCGCGCCCTTAACCGCCTTTCTGTATGCCAGGTTAGAAAAACGGCTCTCTTTTAGCAAAATTTTGGCCGCTAACCTGATTCTGCTGTTTTTCTCGCTGCTGGCCTTCTATTTTCTGTTCCTGTGGCTGCCAGAGGTAAGCTGGCTGGCCCTGGCCTTCTACATCTGGTATTACGTGCTGCAAGCCCTCATTACCCTGGAATTTTGGGGGCTGGCCGGCCGCCTGTTCAACGTGCGGCAGAGCAAGCGGCTCTATGGCTTGATTGGCTCCGGCCTGGTGGTCGCTACAATTCTGGGCGGTTTTGCCATCCGGCCCCTGGTGAACCTGATCGGCACCGCCAACCTGGTGCTGGTGGCCGCCGGCAGTATTGTCGTCTGCCTGGGCCTGATGGCCTACACCCTGCGCCTCCACCGGGTGGGACAGCCTGTTGAAAAAGCCAGGGCCGACGCCACCCAAATTTATGTCAGAAGCGGCTATCGCGACCTGCTCAAGGACCGCTATATCGTTTTGATGGCCGGGCTGACCCTTTTGGGTTTGTTGGGCTACTATTTTGTAGACCTGGCTTTTTACGACCAGGTTTACAGCAGCTATCCCGATAAAGCCGACCTGGCCAGCTTTTTGGGTGAATTTGCGGCCGTTGTCTCTATTTTTACCCTGTTCAGCCAGCTTTTTGTGGCCGGCCCGCTCATCAGCCGCTACGGTTTATTGATCAGCCTGCTGGTGCTGCCGGTGGCTATTGCCGCCAATACCCTCTCGCTGGCGGCTGTGGGCGCGGTGGCGGGAGCCGCCGCCCTGGTTTTTTGGCTGGTGGTGCTGGCCCGGCTGCTCTTTCGGGGCCTGCGCGACTCCATTGACAAATCGGCCTTTGCTATCCTCTACCAGCCCCTGCACACGGAGCAGCGCATGCGCGCCCAAACCATGATTATCAGCGTGGTAGAGCCGGTGGCCGGGGGGTTGGCAGGCGTCATCCTGTTATTCTTGCCTCTAAACGCCCTGCAAATTGCTTATGCCCTGTTCTTCATTCTGGCCGGCTGGATCGCCATCGTCATCCTGCTGAATCGCGGTTACGCCGGGGTGCTGCTGCAAGCCCTGACCAAAAGCAGATTGGGCGAAGTGTCCATTACCTCGATAGACGGGTCGAGTTTAGCCGTTTTGAAACAGGGGTTAAAAAGCCCCTATGCCGGGGTGGTCATTTATTCTCTGAATATGCTGGAAGACCTGGGCCACGAGTCGCTGCCTCACTTTTTACGCGAGGCCCTATCCCACTCTGACCCGGAAGTGCGGCAAGACGCGCTCCAACGCATCGAGCGGCTGGGGCTGGCCTCGCTGTGGCGCTCGGTGCAGTTTAGGGTTAAGTTTGAGGCTTCGCTCAAGGTTCGGGCGGCGGCGCTGCGCACCCTGGCGGCGCTCAGCCAGGCCGACCAACTGGATGATATTGCACCCTACCTGGATGAGAGCGAGCCGGAGCTAAAATCGGGCGCGCTGGTAGGCTTGCTGCGCGGCGGGGGCATTGAGGGTATTTTGCTGGCCGGTGAAAAGCTGATCCGGCTGGTAGACTCGCCCCAGCCCACCGAGCGAGAATTTGCGGCCCAGGTGCTGGGCGAAGTCGGCATCCCCAGCTTTTATCGCCCGCTGTTAAAGCTGCTGCGCGACGACGAGCTATCGGTGCGGCGAGCCGCCCTGGCCGCCGCCGGAAAGCTGAAAAATCCCAAATTGTGGCCGGTGGCCATTGAGAATCTGCCCAATCCTGAACTGCGGGCTACGGCGATTTCGACCTTAATGGCCGGAGGCGCAGCCGTGCTGCCGGAGATCCGAGCGGCTTTGACTCAAAAGAAGTATTCCCGTGAAACCCTGGCCCGGCTGGCCCGGATTTGCGGGCGGATTCAAGGAGAAGAGGCCATCGCCCTGCTGCAAGAGCAGCTAGATTTCCCGGACAACAACGTGCGCTACCAAATCTTGCAGGCCCTCAGCGCCTGCGGCTACCACGCCTGGCACGAGCAGGTGGCGCTGCTGCAGCACAAAATCAAGGCCGAAATCGGCCAGGCGGCCTGGAATCTGGCGGCGCTGGTGGATGTGAGTCCACCCTCGTCCAACGGAGCGGCGGCTCAAAGCATATCGCTGCTGCAAGCGGCCCTGGAATACGAGTTAAGCCAGAATCGGGCCAGGATATTTTTGCTGCTCTCCTTTATCTATGACTCCGAGGCCATCTTGCGGGCGCGCGATAATCTCAATTATCCGTCCAAAGAAAAAAGGGCCTATGCGGTTGAGGTGATTGATAACATCTTAACCTCGCACAAGTTAAAAACGCCGGCTTTTAAAGCCCAGGAGTTTAAAGGCTGGTTGTTCCCACTGCTAGAGGACAACCTGACCCTGGCCCAGCGGCTGGCCCAGTTGAGCGGCGCTTTTCCCCAGGCCCGCATGGAGATGGGTCGTCGCCTGGTAGAGATTGCCGGCCGGCCAGATGAAATGCTTGGCCCGTGGGGTAAAGCCTGCGCTTTGGCCGTCATCGGGCGGCTGGCCATAACCGAGGCCGAAGCAGCCGTCAGCGCGGCCCTGGCGGCCCCGGAACCGCTCTTGCGTGAAACCGCCCTGTGGACGCTCTTCAATCTAAATCCGGCTCAGTTTGGCAGCCAGGCCGGCCGCTTTGTTGACGACCCGCACCCGCTGGTTGCCGAAACCGCCCGGCGTTTGCTAGACAGCCGGTTGGCCGAAAATGGAGATGAACTTATGCTCTCAACCGTTGAAAAAGTGATCATCCTTAAATCGGTGAGCATTTTTGCCGAGACGCCCGAAGAGGTGCTGGCCGAGGTGGTGCCGACCTTAAAAGAGGTCAGAGTTAAGGCCGGGGAGACCATCTTTAACAAAGGCGAATTGGGCCGCAGCATGTATATCATCGTCAAAGGCAAAGTGCGGATTCACGACGGCGAGCAGACCTTTGCCGAATTGGGCGAACGGAACATTTTTGGGGAATTGACGGCCCTGGACTCGGAGCCGCGCTCGGCCTCCGTCACGGCGGTTACAGAGACGCAGCTTTTCCGGCTGGACCAGGAAGTGCTGTATGAACTGATGGCCGACCATGTGGAGGTGGCGCGCTGCATTATCCAGGTGCTTACCCGGCGTTTGCGCCGCTTGCAGCAGCAGGATGAGGCCGAGCCGCAAAAAGATTTAACCCAGGAACTGCTCATCACCACCCGCAAGAGCATTTTACTGGGGGGGATTCTGCAAAGTTTGGAGGAGAAGAAGTAGGGGGCTGTAAGGGCATACTATGCCGACCTGCACTCTCAAGCTTCATACCTGGCCTCGGATTTAATGACAATCCCGCCCCGGCTTTTCTGAATCGTAGTGACCAGGCAGGATTTTGGCCGGATGGTCTCAATGACTTTATTTTTGATCTGAACCGCTAACGCTTCTGCAAAAATATACTGGTCTCTAAAGTGCATCAGGTACAATTTTAGGCTTTTGCTTTCGATGCATAGCTGATTGGGGCTGTACTCAATTGAGACGGTGTAAAAATCCGGTTGTTTTGTGACCGGACAAAAGGCCGTCACCTCGTCGCTGGTCATTGTGACCACATCTATCCCCGGCGACGGAAACGTATCCAATTCATCTATCGGCTCATTCATGGGCCTGCCGAGATATTTAGTTTCCATAGCTGTAATATCCTGCAATCCTTTCAAACATCATAGGAGCGCCTCAGTTCCGCAAACAAGTTGTAGACCCAACCCTCCGCCCACCGGCATCCCACCAGCCCTTCGGCCTGATGGGATAGAACGGAAAGTTCCAAACCGGTATCCTGGCGCGGAATGTTCTACCTCTATTTTAACCAAATTTGCCCTTTTTTAAAAACGGATCGGATTTGTGAGGGGAGGCCTTACCGGAGATGCCGCTGGCAGCCTTTGCAGCTATGGACACCTCGGCCCGTAATAACTGGCCGTGCTGGCCGCCGACTCCCCGGCCTCATTGAAGGCGGTTACATAATAACTTTGTCCACAGGTGGGGGAGGCGTCGGTATAGGTGGTTTGGGTAAGCGGCAGGGTAGCCAGCAGAGCGAAAGCGTCCTCGCCCACCTGCGCCCGCCGGTAGAGGCGGTAGCCGGCGAGTTGGTCGGCGGGCGGGTTAGGCTGCCACTCCAGGTGGGTAAAACCGCCGGCCGGGTCGCTCTGGCCGGCCAGGCCGCTCACCTGGGCCGGCAGGGCTGGGGTAACACCCAACGTGTCGCTGCCGGTGGGAAAAATCGGCGAGGTGACGTTCTTAAAAATAAGGGGCAGATAAAGAACCGTGGCTGAGGCGCCGAATCCGACCGTGATATTTTTACTGGCAACCGGCGCAGCGCAGGATTGGCCGGTCACGGTCAGCAGCACGGTGTAAACCCCGTTCAGGATATAGCTGTGATTCTGAGTCTGGCCGTTGGCGCTGGCCGAACCGTCGCCAAAGTTCCAGGTATAGGTGATTGAACCGCTGCCGCTGCTGATACTACCGCTAAAATGAACCGATTGGCCCGGCAAAGGGTTAACCGGATTAAAGCTGATGGTTGGGCCGGTGGGACAGGCGGCAATCCCAATTTGCTCAGACGGCGGGGAAGCCAAACTCTCCAGAACCGTTAAGCGACTCCAGCTAACTATAAGCAGCAGGATTATCCCGACAACCCCGCCCGCTCTCGCAAACGAGTGATAAACTCGGCGCATTTTCTCCTAACCCAGACAAACTACTTGCAGCAAGGAAGATTTGAACCACAGAGTCACAGAGTTTTAAAAATTTACTTTTCTCCGTATCTCTGTAGTGAATTTTCTTACCCACCCCATAAGCCCCTCGTAAGAGGCTAACAGCCCGGCCCATACCAGCTATTAGCACTGGCCGGAGTTTCCAGCTTATTGCCGCTGAGCGGGTCAAGATAAACGGCGGTCACGTAATAGGCTTTACAACCCGGCGGAGGGTTAACGTCCACAAACTGGCGCGACCCGTTCCCCAACTGGCTCTCATCGGCCACCCGCACAAACGGCCCGGCCGCCGCCAAAGCCCGGTACACCCGGAAGCCGATAATATCGTTCTCGGCGGCGTGATCCCAGGTCAGGATAATATTACTCCCCGAAGGCGTCCCGTTGACGTTAAAAGGCGGCGGTGGGGCCGGTTTAGCCACCACCCTGAGCTGCACAAAAGCCTGGGTCTCGCCCCCGGCTCCGACGGCCGTCAACTGGAAGGTCTGGTCGGTGACCACGTTAGACAGGGTATGCGTCCCCACCGGCGGCTGGTCGCCCACCCCCACCAGCGTCACTGTGTCAGCGTTTTGAACATCCCATACCAGGTTAACATTGGAACCGGCCACCACCTCAAACACGCCGCTGCCGGCATCCGTTACCTGGTCCGCCGGGCTGACGCCGTTGGCTGCAAAGGTGACAATCTTGGGTTTGTTAGCCGCGCCGCCGCCACCGCCACCGCCACCGCCGCCACCGCCGCCACCGCCGCTGGCAGCATCTTCAGGTGTGGGGGTGGGATCCAGGAATTTGATCTGGGCCGTTTTAACCACTTTGGCGTCCCCATTAAAGGCGGTCAGCACAAACACCGTCGTATCCCTTACCTTGATGGTAGCCTCACCGATGCGGCTGAGGTTTGATAAACGTTCAAAACCGGGCGGCCCGCCGGTTATCTCCACGTTGGTAGTATCGCCGGTGACCACCCAATTCAACTGGGCTTTAATCTCGTTGGCGTTGTCGCTGCGGTCCGGTTCAACCCGTACCTGTTCTTCGGGCGTCACCCCAAAGAATTCAATCACCGGCGGTGCGCCTGGGGCCGGAGTCGGGGTGGGCGTCGGGGCGGTCTCGACCACCACCTGCTGCACCGCGTTGACCGTGTCCTTGCCGTTAGAGGCGGTCAGCACGTACAGGGTTGTTTCCTGCGGGCTGTGGGTAATGGGCGGGCCAACCGGGGGCAGCTTGTCGCCAATAGGGGTGATGGAGACGGAGTCAACCCCACTGACCGCCCACTGCAAGGTAACAGTCTGGCCGGCGGTAATGACTTGGGGCTGCACCACAAAGCTTTGAATCACCGGCGGAACCAGCGGTTCCGGCGTGGGGGTAGTCACCGCAATGGCTACAGACTGCTCCGCCGGGCTGTCGGGCGACGAGGCGTTGACCGCCTTCAGGGTGAAGGAGGTGCTTTTTTCCAGCGTGACCGGGCGCGAGCCGGAGGCGTCCTTTAGCTCTTCCTCGACGTTATCGGTGTTGTTGACCAGCTTTAACTCATCGGCGCCCACCACAAACCAGGACAGAATGGTGGTTTGGCCGCTGCCGATTTCGGGCGGGTCGGCCCGGAACAGGCCGATATCCGGCCTCACCGGCGTCACTTTGATGGTTACTTCGTTATAGCCTTTGGGCACCAGCAGGCGTGAGAGCCAGGTGTCGGCCGTGACCTCATATTTGGTTGTTTTGATCAGCCGGTCTGTCCGCTGGCCGGACACATCCACATCGGTAACAGCCACGCCATCATTCAGCTTGACGCTGGCAAAATAGGGCGGCCAGGAATTCCAATAAAGCTGAACCTGCTGGCCGGCCGTAACCGCGCCGGGGCTGGCCGTAATATAAACTTCCGGCCTGAAAATCCGGTAAATCAAAAAAAGCAGCAGGATCAGCAGCAGCAGCAGGTGCAGCGGCCCCAACAGCGGCGCGCTGCGCAGTTCTCCCAACTGGGAGCGCGGGGTTTGCTGGCCTTCTAACAGGGTGGTTGTGACCGTAAAATTATGGCTGCGGCTGCGCAGGCCAACCAGAGAGCGCGAGTGGGGGGTGACAGACATGGGCACGGCGATAACCTCTTCGGGCTGCACCCGCAGGTCAACCTGCCGGGCCAACCCAACCGCTTCGCCGGGAACGGTAAATTCAAAGCTGCACGCCCGCGAGTCATCCTGGCCGTCCACCCGGAAAGGGGCCTCGCTGTTGCCCTTGTTGGTAATAGCCACCGTACACTGGCCCGAACGCTTAAACCAGGAGATTGACTGGCGCTTGGGGGATAGCTCGCCCACTGCAAAATCATAATAAGGTTCTATTTTTAAGCTGGCCCCATGCTGGCTCATCTGGCCGGGGTAGTTAGGCGAGGTGACAAATATAGCAAAGGGATGCACCCCTGCCCGGCTGCTGGGCAAACGCGGCGGAGTGATCGTCAGGGTGACGGCGCTGCGCTGGCCCTCGTAAAGGTTGATTTGGGGCGCAGAAACCGTAACCCAACTGGGGTCTAAACCGCTCACCCCCACCACAAATGAGGCCACCACGCTGCCGCCGTTGATGATGGTCAATTGATAGGTGGCCGGCTGCTCCACCTGAACGGTGCGTTCGCGCTCCTCCATCTCGGTGACGATGGTTTCGCTTCGCAGGTCGGGCGGTATGCCGGCCCCCACCGGCGGCAGCCCGCCTCCCTGTTCCGGCCAGGTGGTGGGAACCGGGAAACTGCCCGGCATGGAGACGGTTGGGGCCAGTTGAGGAGGGGCCGACATCTCCGGCCGGGTCACCGGCATGGGCAGAGTCGTTGCGCCGCCATTTTCAAGCAGGATAATGGTATGCCCATCCAGCCACAGGTTGTTCCAATTATAAAACGGAACGGTCACATTGGGGGGTAGAATCTGCCCCTCCAAAATTGTCTGGCCGGTATAGCTCAACACCACCAGTTGGTACGGCTTTTGGCGGTGATCCACCACGGCGTGGAAAGGCGCAATCCCCGGACTGTCCATCACAATATCGTTTTCGGGGTGCCGCCCAATATTGGTAATGCCCCGGCTCGGATCAAGGGGGTAAAACTCAATCTGGCCGTTGGCCCAGATAATTTCCAGTTGATCCAGGTTAGGCACAGAACCGTCCTCCAGGCAAAACCGGGTATCGGCTGTTCTCTCTTAATAAAAGTCTGCTATTCATCACCAAAGATTCGCCCTAACTGGGATAAAACCAAAGTTTTAAGATTTGGCTGTCTACATTAAGCAGCCAGATGACCACCAGCACCGTGACCACGGTAATCACTACGGCGATGGCGATAAAGATCAAAACGGCCAGCAGCCGCCACACCGGCCAGGGCGGCTTCACCTGGAGCTTCCCCCGCTCCACCAGAGCCGGTGCATTCAGGGCCTCGGCCGGCCGGGAGGTGACGGAGAACTCATAGTGTTGGGCCAGGTCCGGTTTTAGCGGCCGGATGAGCAAATCAAGCTGCAACGTTTCGCCCGGCTCCACCACCGGCGTCCAGAACCAGCCCGGCTGGCCGGGGCTGCGTGGTTTGGCCGGGGGAGCGGCCGGTACCGGGGTGGTCACGCCGGCTGCCCTGGCCGGAGCTTGACTCGCTGCCGGGGCCGCAGCGACAGCCGGCGCGGGCGCTGCTGCCGGGGACGGAGCAGACTCGGCGGCCGGGCCTGGCCTGGCCGGCCCGGCGGCAGCCAACTGCCCCCCCGCCGATGTAAGGGTGGCTTTGGTCGTGTCAATGTTAGACTGGGTATAACTGACGTGGCTCTGCACCTGGGTTTGCTTCTGGACGATGGCATTGGCCCAGCGCTGCAGCGGCTCGCCGATGGCGGCGGGCAAAAACGTAGCCACCGTCACCGCCAGGGTGGCGATAGGGCTGAGAATACTACCCACACAGCCCAGGGTATTTTGCGCCTTCTGGAGGGGGTTGGCCCCACCTTCCGGCATTTTGAATTTTCGTTCGCGGGGCTGGGGGGCCATCGCCGCTCCATTGGCCGCAACCGGGGCCGCTGCAACCGGCGCATGGTAGCCGGGCTGCACCGGTCTGGTTTCCACTTCAGCCGCCGGGGATGGTTCCGCAACCAACGATGCGCCCCCAAAGAGAAAGGAGAATTTGAGCAGGCCACTTGGCTCCTCGGCCCGCAGTTTGTAAGGGGTGGCGATATTGCCCTCGTTGGCCAGGGTCAGGGTAAATTTATGCGGCCTGACCCGGCGGCGCAGCAAAAACAGGGCCAGCAGCAGCAGCAGCCCGGCCAGCAGCAAAACGGCCGCAATCAGAACCGGCCTGAGCCAGGTGGAGCGAGGCTGGGGCGGGGCCAAAAATCGCAGCGTCAGGCTGCCTTGAGCGGTGCGCCCAAACTTATCCTGGGCCTGCACGGTCACAATATGCTCGCCGGGGGTGTAATCGGCGCTGGAAAAGACAAAATTGTAGGGCGGCGCATTGTGCCGCTGTAAAGGGCGACCATCCAACCACAGTTCCACGGCGGTTACATCGGCCACCGCCTCAATAATGGCCTGGAGCGACACCGTTTCACCCCGGGTCAGCTCCGTTTTGGCCGCCAGGATGGTGACGACCAGCGGCGGCACCACGTTCAGCCGCAGTTCGGTCTGGCCCTGGCGGCCGGCCGCATCCACTGCCCTGGCCGTCAGGGTATGCCCGCCGGTGGCCACGCCGGCGCTGTCCCACTCAAATAGATAAGGCGGCGCGGCCACCTGCTGCAGCGGCTGCCCGTCGAGCAGGTATTCTACCGAGGTTACGGGCGCCGGGGCCGTTACCTGGGCGGTCAGGGTCACGATGCCTCCCACCGTCTGCCCATCGCTCAAACCGGCCAGCGTTACCGTCACCTGGCCGGACGAGATGGCGGTAAACCGTCCCTGGCCCTGCCCGGAGTTAGCCGGAGTGGTCACGGTCAGGTTCAGGTTGTGCTCGGCGTTATCGGCCTGAAGCTGCGAGGCAAAGGTGAGCCGGTAGCCCTGGCGCAGTTGGGCCGCAATGGTTTCAAGCTGGGGTTGAATCTGGTCGGGGTTGGTCAGGATGTTAACGATTTTGCCGCTGGCCGGCAGGTCAAGCTCTTTGAGGTCGGCCCGCTCAATTTTATCGGTATAAGCCAGGCCCAGCACGTACAGAGGCGCTTGTGCGGCCCGCAGTTGGTCAAGGGCCTGCTGCACCGGAAAAGCGCCGATATTGTTACGTTTATCGTTCAGCAGGATGACGGCTTTGCGGCCCGGCGGCAGCGGCTGCAGCAGCTTTCCACCCTCAAAAATAGTGCGGTATAACGTTGTCCAGTTCCCCTGGGGGGTTAAAGAATCTATGGCGGCTTGCAGGGCAGTGACATTATTGGTGAAATTATAAATAACTCTAAATTCGTCATAATAGGCCGCCAGGGCCACCTTGTCTTCGGGCCGGAGCGCGGCCACAAAGGCGCTGGCCGCAGCCTTAACCTGGGCCAGGGAGTCGGACGGAGTGCTCAAGTCTATCGCCAGCACCAGTTGCAAGCCAGACACGGCTGCACTTTCAACGCTGAGGCTGCCGGCCGCTACGGGCAGATTATCCTCCAGGGCGGCAAAATCGGCGGCCTGCAGACCGGTCACCGGCAGGCCGTTCTCATCGGTCACGGTTACATAGGCCGTCACCTGCGGAAAAGCCTGGCTGTCCACCTGGATCAGCTCCACTTGCAGCGTGCCGCTCTGAGCCGAAGAGCCGGGGATGCCTGCCCACAGCCAGCAGCCCAGGATAAACAACAGCCAGACAGCCCTAACTTTCCTCAGCGGAACCAAAATCTGTGACAAAGCTATGCTTTGTCGGCCAAAACGCAGCTTTGGCATTGAAACAGAAATTTTGGATCTGCTGATTCTCAGCGCCTTCAATTTTCGAAGTGGAGCAGGCTTCCACGCCTGCGTAGTGACGGCATGGGAGCCGTCACGGCTGGTAAATTTTGATGGCCGGTGAGGCGTTGTGAGACCCCGCATGTGAGCCATCCCCTCAATCCTCGGTTTCGCTTTTAGATTTCTGTTTCCGGGCAGGGTTGGCCGGGGGCGTCCACCAATCCTGGCTGGTGGGAGGAGCGTCGGAACCGGCCGGCTCCTCCGGAGGAGTTTCCGGTGTGGCGTTGAGCTTTAACAC